>NZ_JBNNTW010000001.1:0-160209 GCF_050279145.1 Lysinibacillus sp. NPDC094177
CTATCTGGAGACAACATAAAAAATAGAGAAATCCGAATTTGAATGAATTCAAATTCGGATTTCTCACTAATTGAAGCTAGTTATGTCCCAGCCTCTTCAATGTTTTTTCCTCATTATCGTCTTCTCACGAACAACAGCTTGTACCACTGATTCACGATGAACGGTAGCACAGACAAGCTATAAATAAAGCCTAATTGTGCGGTACTTAATGTTGCCACTTCAAACACACCTGTAAGCATTGGAATAAACAATACTGCGTGTAAACTTAAAAAACCGATTAAGAATGCAAGCCAAGTATATTTATTCGAAAATATCCCAATGGCGAAGATTGACTCTTTAGCTCTGGAGTTGAAGCCATGCACTAATCGTGACAAGCATAAAGTTGTAAATGCCATAGTGCTCGCCGTTAAAGTGTCTCCCGTTGACAATCCGATTTCAAAGGCAACCGTTGTAGAAATTGCAATTAGTAATCCTTCGAGGACCACTTGAGTAGTAAATGCTTTATTTAATAATGGTGTATGAATATTTCGAGGCTTGTCCTTCATTGTTTTTTTGTTATTCGGCTCTAGGCCGATTGCAATCGCCGGTAAACTATCCGTTAGTAAGTTAATAAATAATAGATGCACAGGCGCAAAAGGAACTGGCAAACCTAATATTGTTGCATATAAAACAACAAAAATAGCACCCGCATTCCCAGATAATAAAAACAAAATAGCGTTTTTAATATTCGTATAGATACTCCTACCGTTTGCAATAGCCTTAACAATCGTTGAAAAATTATCATCCGTTAATATCATAGAGGAGGCATCCTTGGCTACCTCTGTGCCGGTAACTCCCATTGCCACACCAATGTCGGCCTGTTTTAGGGCAGGGCCATCATTAACACCATCCCCTGTCATGGCGACGACATGCCCTTTTTCTTGCCACGCTTTCACGATACGAATCTTTTGAGCGGGTGTTACGCGGGCATAAACAGAAAAATCTTTAACCTTTTCTTGAAGCTGTTGATCTGTTAGGCCTTCTATTTCATGCCCTTCAATCGCTTCAGAGGGATCATTTAAAATCCCGATCTGATTGGCAATAGCCGTTGCCGTAATTTTATGATCCCCTGTAATCATCACCGGTTTGATACCAGCTTTTATACATTTTTCAACAGCACCTTTAGATTCTTTTCTTGGAGGATCCATCATCGCGACTAACCCAACAAAGATTAAATCTTTTTCAGCCCTTACATCGATTGTTTGATTTCCCTTTACCTCTTTGTAGGCAACTGCTAGCACCCTTAACCCATTCATAGAAAAATTGCGATTTACCGCTTCGATTTTTTGGCGTTGTTGTTTTGTAATATTAAATATACCATGTGAAGTTTCTATTTTCACAATTTTAGGAAGAAGGACATCTAGTGCTCCTTTTGTAATCATGATAGATTGCTGATTGATATTATTTACAGTACTCATGAGCTTTCTATCTGAATCAAAAGGGATTTCGGCCACTCTTGGATAATGATCTCTTACCAGTAATTCATCAAAACCATATTGCTTCCCTAATTTTACAAGTGCAACCTCAGTAGGATCCCCGATTTCCTTACCGTCCCGTTCCACAGCATCACTACATAGTATTGCCTTTAACATAAGATCTTTCTCAACAGTATTTCTAGTGTGTAGCTGATCATGTGGAATAACTTTTTCATCCACATATACCTCTTGTACAACCATTTTATTTTCAGTTAATGTTCCTGTTTTATCTGAACAAATGACAGATACACTTCCAAGACTTTCAACAGCATATAGCTTTCGAATAATGGCATTTTGCTTTGCCATTTTTTGTGTCCCAAAAGCTAGCACAATGGTAACAATTGAGCTTAATGCTTCTGGAATTGCTGCAACGGCAAGTGAAACAGCAAACATAAACGATTCTACAAGCGCACGTCCTCTAATAAGGTCAATCACGAAAATAGCTAAACAGATTAACGTAATCCCTAAAGCTAATTTTTCTCCGAAATGATCCAAACTTACTTGTAAGGGTGTTTTCTTCTCTTTCGCAGTATCTAGTAAATTTGCAATTTTGCCGATTTCAGTTTGCATTCCGATAGCTGTAACCATGACAATACCACGACCAGTTGTCACGAAGCTTCCAGAGTATACCATGTTCTTTTTATCAGCAACAGTTACATTGCTTTCCTTGATAGCATCGATACTTTTCGCTACAGCGATTGATTCACCTGTTAGCGAGCTTTCATTGATATGCAAATTATGACTTTCTAATAATCTCCCATCTGCATTGATATAATCGCCAGCCTCCAAATAAAGAAGATCTCCAACGACTATATCTTCCGAAGAAATCTCTATTAACTGATTATTTCGCATTACCTTGGCAATTGGAGAGGTTAAGGCTTTTAAATTATCCAAAGACTGTTCTGCCTTAACATGCTGTACAGTGCCTAGGATAGCGTTTAATATAACGACAATCATAATCACAACCGTGCTTCCTACTTCCCCTAATAGAAATGAAACGAAAGCAGCGATGAGTAAAATAATGACTAATAAATCTTTAAACTGTCCAAAAAAAACGGCAAATGCACTTGTTTTTTTCCCTTCCTCTAATACATTATAGCCGTATACTTCTTGCCTCTTTTGAACGTCAAAATCACTCAATCCTTGATCTGTCACGTTCAAAGTTCTCATAACTTCAGCTGATGATTGTTGATGATATTCTGACATTCGATTCCCCCTCCATTTGAAATTATTAGACAATCATGCCAATTAAGTAACTCACAGCAACCACTCTATACTGAATTCCTTCTCACTGACTAAATTCAGGAGAAAATGCTGTTATTAGGTTCATCACCAAAAGTTGAGAATACATTCGATCACTTATGCCTCGGCATAAGTGCGTCCGGAATCGGCGTCACAGATGAGCCTCCTCGTGCCGGTAGAGAAACACATCCTGTGATAATACCTTCGAGACCAACATCCTTTTAGCCCAAGAGCTTAAAGGAACGCACCTATGAAAGCGCCCAGTAGGCACGGAAATCAACCTACTTTATGGTGATGAGCCGGTTATTAGTTAATAAGTTAGATTCCCATCAGTAGACCCCTTTGAAATATCTATCTTAGGCGGAGTAAAAATTATATGTCCTAAAAATAGTATTGAATCATCAGACTCTCTATCTACTCGAGCCCCTAAAATACTTTAACTACAACAATCTATTCCTTGCCCTATTCCAGTATGATAATAATCGATATAGAAATTAAATATTTGTTTAATAGGTGAACATATAAGATAAAATGAAACTTTAATCAGTGGGGTTTTTTCATCCTTACTGACCTTCACCAGATAAATTCGCGATGACAATGAAGCCCTATTGGACAAAAGAACCTCCTCTTACTAGCTATGTGAGCACTAAAAAAAGACATTTGGAATATGACTATTCCAAATGTCCTTCGTCCCATGCATAGACTCCTTATAGGCAAGCCTTGCAATTATTTTATTGTTCTAGTTGTCTCTCTTTATTCGTGACTAATAAATAATCGAGTGCACTCATTCTAGTAAGCTTATGAGTAAACTTTATAGCATCTGCTTGAGAGTCAAACATAAAGTTTTCGAGTTCGTCTGTTGGTATATATTGATCAGAGATTTTTCGTTTTAGTTTTCGTACAGATAAAGTATGTGAATCCTCTTCATATAAAATAATAGCACCCACATTTCGGTAAAGCGTCTGGTCAATCGTTGCAACAATTTTCACATTTGATCCTTTAAATTCTGATCAATTATGCCTCGGCATAATTGCGTCCGGAATCGGCTTTGTGCTTGCACAAAGAACTCCTTTCCGATTCCGTGACATCCGCCGGAGGATTTACCAACCTCCTCTAAACTTACATTCTATATATATATATATATATATATATATATCATTGTCCTTCTTTTTCAGCAGTATTTTCTGGATATTCCATCCAAAAAATCCACTCTAAAAGTTCAACACCTTAACGTGTGGTTGATTTCCGTTCCGGCTGGGCGCTTTTATCGCTGCCGCTTCGCTTTCGCACAGATAAAACATTTGTTGCTGTCGCTTCGCTTTCGCACAGATAAAACATTTGTTGCTGTCGCTTCGCTTTCGCACAGATAAAACATTTGCCGCTGACGCTTCGCTTTCGCGCAGAGCAGAGCTTCCTGGGGGCGTCCGATGAGCCGCTTAAGCAGCAGGTTCCACCCTCTGAAAGAGAACCACATCCTCATTCATTTCACTCCCTTAGAGGTAAGAGCCTTCTACTGAATGAAGATAAATGACATACGTTTGAACAAATGTCATCACAACTTTTGGTGATGAGCCACTCTAAACTATAAATTGTTGTGAACCGATTTCAACCCTAGCTCAGTCTCCTGTAAACCTGGCGCTCTTTTTAGAGAGAAAATGGCACAGCCTAGAGCACATAAAACTAAAATGGCACCGAAGCTAGCTAAATGCGTAGCTGATCCTGTAACAGCATACATAGCTCCACCAACAGCTGAACCTATGGATATACCAAGTTGTAATGCAGCTGTATTTAAGCTTTGTTGAATATCAGATGTTTTTGGATCAGTTTCTATTAAATAATTTTGTAATGGAGGCGTAAGTGCCCAGCTAAGCGCACCCCATAAAATTGTCATAACTAAAAAGAGCGGTAAAGCAACAATCGTGTATGGAAGAATAAATAATACAACGGCAAATGTAGATACAATAATTAAAATGGCTTTCCCAGTACCAATTTTGTCACTTAGCCAACCACCTAGAGCGTTCCCACTGACAGATGCTATTCCAAAGATTAGATAACAAATACTAATCCAAGAGGCACTCATATCAAATGATTCTACTAAAAATGGTGTTAAATAAGCATAAAGCATATAATGACCAGCCAGCATAAACAGTGTTGTTAATTGTGCACTAAAGATTTTTAAATTTGCTAATGATTTAATTTGAGCCTTTAATGGGACAACTTCCACAACTGGCATTTTTTCAAGCAGTAACGCAATAAGAATCATAGATGCAGTGGAAAGAAGCGCTATTCCTAAGAACACAGTCCGCCAACCAAATGCTTCTGACACAAATATCCCCATTGGCACACCGATGACAAGTGCCGAACTTACACCTATGAAAACAAGTCCTAAGGCTCTTGCACGATGTCTTGGTTCAACAATTTTTGTTGCAATCGTTAAGGATAAGACGATGACCAATGCAGTACTCATCGCTGTGAAAATTCTAGCAATCATGACGATCAAGAATGTCGTACTAAAATACGTCATAAGATTACCTAAAGTAAAAATAAATAAAGAAATAAGATAAAGGCGCTTCCTTTCCACTTTTGCGGTTAATGATAAAAGGACAGGCGCTGATATTGCGTAGACAAGAGCAAATATTGTAATTAATTGTCCCGCTGTTGCTAAGGACACATTTAAATCTTTTGCAATTGTTGGTAATATACCACCAACAATCAGTTCCACCAATCCTACTGCAAAGGTAGTAGCGGCAAGAATATATACTCTCCAATTCATAATAATCACCCTTCATTTACACTTTCATTTTTGTAGGGAGATTTAAATAAAAAAAATCCTGACTACAAAAATAAAGCAAATTTTTGTAGTCAGGATTTTATGGTTCCTGGTAGAGACCCTCAATCCATATCATTGAGGTTATACAGATCAAATATTCACGTTAGCTATATTAGCATATCGAATTTTCCATGACAACAATTTTTTTATTATTATTTTCATCTCTCTTATCCTTGTCACCCACAAAGTCGATCCACTATAGCACTTTCAATCATTGAAATGCAAACGCTTACGTAATAAAAAATCATTTCAAAAAGAGAAATTTTAGATTTTACTTATATTTTTTAAAGTTTGACCATACATACTAATATAACAGAACATTGTGAGGTGATTGTTTGCGTATATTAGGTTTAGTATGCTATTTTTTAATGTTGTTTTATGGTGTAGAACCAGTAATAGAAGAGCTCTCAATCGATAAGCCAGCAATCATTTCTCCTAGTCTGAGCAAACAGCAAATCCCCATAAAAGAAACTGTTGAAAATTCAACAGTTTGTGTCTATTACCCCTCTTATAAAGTTTGCAAAGTAATAAATTAACAAAGAGGCTACCAACGTAGCCTCTTATCACTGAAGGACCAAATTTATTTTATTTTGGACCGATATGGAAACGATTAAACGGATATATTGTTAATTTAGCTTCACCATAGATGGCATCTTTAGAAATTAAGCCATAATGGCGACTATCGGAGCTTTTTAAACGGTTGTCCCCAAGTACAAAATACTTACCCTCAGGTACCTTTTTTTCATTAAGTAATTGCTCTAACGTGAAATTTTCTGTAATACGTAATTGATTAGGATCATCTGTTTGACGATTCACATAATCTTCCTTGTAAGCTTTGCCATTTACATACAAAACATCGTCCTTCATCTCAACTGTATCACCTGGTAAACCAATCACACGTTTAATATATAGTTCATCTTCTGTTGGTGATTGAAAGACAATTTGATCAAAGCGATCAATTTTACTCATTTTACTTACAATTATAATATCCTTATCGTGATAAGTTGGGTACATAGAAGCGCCTTGCACTTTAATCGGTGCAAATAAAAATTGCTTACAGCCTAAAACAACTATAGCTGTAATCACAATAATTTTAAGATAGGATATTAATTCTTTTTTGAAACTTGTTTTCTCTTCTTGCATGCTCATTCCCCGATACTGTTTTTTTATAGTATAACATTTTCTACAGTATATTGACGAATTAATCACATAATTTGTTTCAAGTCCACAAAAAATAGACAAAGCTATTTTATAACTTTGTCTAGATCATTCTATACTTTTGTTTTTCGATTAAGAATGGCTACTTTGCGTAGAAGAGTGATGCTGCTCAGTAAACAAGTCTACTGCTAAAACAATACCGGTATGTAGTGCAACTACTAATAAAATTGTGCCTATAATCATCACAATCACTCCCTCAACCATTTCTAATATAATTATACACCAAATTTTCTGATATTTCAAACATTTGATGAAATAAAAAAAACCATTCAACTAGGCATGCACCCTACCTGAATGATTTTTTATGTTTTACATGAAAATTTTTAAGCACAATAGTTGTAAATGTCGCATAGTTGAATTGACTGGATTTTTTTGAACTTTACGCTTAGGTACATAGCTTTGCATGCAATTATTTAGAGCTGTATACCTAAGCACCTGGGTCCTCCCATTCATTTTTGTCCCTCCTTTCATTGTCAAAAGATTTACAGCTACCATATTCATTTAAATTTTCACTCCTTAGAATTTATTGCAAATGGGCTTTTAATTCCGATTTTATTTTTTCTAGTTCTGTATCTTCAGGGATGAAATACCAAATGTGGTCAATCTTTTTGCCATTTCCCTCTTTAAATGATAACTGCTCAATTTTACCATCCATTTTTTTATAAATACTTTGTAGTTGGATTAAGTCCTTCATTGTGAAATTCATACGAACATTCTCTCCTACTACATCAAGCATATCTGTAGCCTTTAATAATATAGAAGGTGTCGTCGAGGCTTTCTTCAGAACCGCCTCAATAATTTGTCGTTGGCGAATTTGACGACCAAAATCACCACGGGGATCTTCATAACGAATACGTGAAAAAATCAGTGCCTTATCACCGTCTAACGTTATCTCCCCCTTAGGGTAATGATAAGAGTCATAGGTTAAATCCATGTCATTATCAATTGTTACGCCACCAATCGTGTCGATAATTTGCAGGAAGCCCTCCATATTAATAAACACATAATAATCAATTGGTATATCTAAAAAATGCTTCACTGTATTCACCGCCATTGGGACGCCTCCAAATGCATAGGCATGGTTGATTTTATCGACGGAATCATGACCAATAATTTCTGTACGAGTATCTCGAGGTATACTGAGCATCTTCATCGTGTGTTTTTCAGGATTCACTGTAATAACAATCATCGTGTCTGAACGTCCACTATCATTTTTACGTTGATCTACTCCAAGCAATAACACAGAAAAAGGGTCTTTCTTCGTAACTATTTTTTGTTCTTTATTGTCATCACCTGTCGTTTCAATTAGTGGTGTATTTATTTTATTCATTGTTTTTTGGATAGTGTAATAAGCAGTACCTATAAAAATTAAAAATATTGATAATAAGCTACCTACTATCCAAAGCCAAATTTTCTTTTTGCTCTTTTTTCCCTTAGAGCGTGTCTTGTTTTTTTCCATACATAAGTCCTCTCTTGCAAAATTTGCCCCTCTTTTTGACGTTTTAAGTTGGAAAAAAGTTAATATGCCTAATTATATGCATATTGGACGAAAAAAAGACGTACACTAGTATTTACTAAATGTACGACAAAGTATTCCTCTATTTGTAAATTATCCCTCATTCAATAGTGTCAGCTAAATTTATGAAAAAGCGCCTTACATAATCCCACTATGTTTTATACGAAATTAGCAATCTTCATCCCCATTCATCTCACGACCAATTAAGGCTGCAGATTAGCTGACGCATTTGCTTTGTAAATAACAGTAGAAAAAGGCTCAAGACAGCTTTAACAGTGTCTTGAGCCTTTTTGCAGACGTCATTATAAGATTAATCATCATACACTTTTGCACATGCTTGTACAAAGTAGAATAATAATATTCATTTACTGTAACCTTAAACCAATTGTCGCTAAACAAATTGTTCAGCATCCTTACATTTCGTTTGCAATCTGCTTAACAATTTCATCAATGGTTGGGATAGCTGAAGTTTTATTGGCCTGTGTCAAAATACTAAAGATATACCACTTGCCACTTTTTCCTTTTACATAGCCACTCAAAGAATATGTTCCAGTAATATAGCCTGTTTTAGCAGAAACACTATAGCCCTTCATACGATTTTCTAAAGTCGCACCAACAAGACTGCCCTTTCTTCCTGCATGCGGTAATGCATCTAAATAAGAGTTATACCAGGATTTACTTCGAACTTTATATAATAATAGACTTTCTTGCATACTGTTTACTCGATTTTTGTGACTTAAACCTGAACCATCTTCAAAATACCACTGCTCCATATCAAGCCCAATATCACTACCATATGTACGAATCGCTTGAATGCCAGCCGACCAGCTTCCTTCCCCAAGTAACTCTCGTCCAAGTTGTTTAGTAAACATATCACCCATGCCATTAATGCTTAGCTTTAAATACTTAAAGTTAATATCCTGTAATGGTTTTGAATATGAATTACCTACACGCTGTGCATTCTCAGGTACTTTCCCTGTTTCAAGAGGCATTGTTTGGATACCTTTTGCTACTAATTTTTCTCGAAATACATCAAGTGTATATAGAGTTGGATTATAGACAGTTACATATGTACTTTTCTGTGAACCTGCTGGTAAGTTACCAGTTACAACGATACGCTCTGTACCGTATTCTCTTGTAATTTTCACAGTACTTTTCTCGCCCTTTTTAACAACTTTTGTTTTGTTAACAACCGGAATAGTACTTGCAAACGGAACAAGCTGAACATTAGCCGCAGTGCCGGCCTTTGAGCCTGTCACTTTCACTTGCACAGTTGAAATATCATATTGATCATTTGGCGAAATCGTTAATGCCGAAATACGCGAAGCATAAGGTTGATCCTCTTCTTGAGGTACAATTCCCTTCGGTAAACGATCTGCATCAAACCAAGTATCATCCCCGATTAAGGAACCTGTAATTTTCGAGATACCCATTTTTTTCAACCCATTGGCAAACGATTCTAAATGACTAGGTAAAAGCGTTGGATCTCCCCCACCTTGTAAATAAATATTACCCTGAAGAACACCATCTTCAATTGGTCCATCAACATATGTCGTTGTAGCAAAGCGATAATCAGGTCCTAGTAAATCCAATGTAGCGGCGCTAACTAAAAGTTTATGCGTAGAAGCAGGGCGTATCATCTTATCACCATTTTTATTGTAAAGGACATTCCCTGTTTCTATATCTCGTACAGTAATGCTATACTCGTTGTTCTTCCAATTTTTAGAAATTACACTATTCACTTTCGTTGTCATTGTTTGCTCACTAGCACTTGCCTTCACAACAAAGGTGATTGGCGTACAACAGACCATTAAAATAATCATTAAAAAAAATTTTTTCTTTTTCATAGACCCTCCAGTTTGCAAATTTCTACTTTTCATGCCTTAATTCTACGGAAAAATTTAGCATTTTACAATAAAACACTTTTTTATTTTACAAAGAATAATATGTCATCTTTTTTATTCGACAAGAATAAACTGTAGTAGCTAGCTAAATCATTTCGGGAAAGGAGTTGTTTATAAATGGGTGCTAAATGGATAAAGATTTCAGTCTTATATTTAGTGATTGTTTTGGCGTTTGGACTGTTTATGCATTATACAATTCAACTCGAATGGACGGCGACACACGCACACATCGGTGTAGTAGGTTGGCTGACAACTGGTTTAATCGGTTTAATTTATTCAATATATAAAGATGCAGCCGAGACAGGACTGGCCAAAGCACAATTTTGGTTCTACAATCTTGGATTACCGTTCCTCTTGGTCGGTATGATGATGGTTCATATAGATGTACCGAGCTGGTTATTTGAGCTCTTTGTATCTGGTGGCGGTATCGCAGTGGCAATTTCAGTGCTGTTCTTTTTTGTCAATGTCTTTAAAAATGTAAAATCTTAAATAGAAAGCCCCGCTTTTTCCAAAAAAGCGGGGCTTTATTTATACCATTATCCCTATAACCATTTAAATTATTATTGCAATGAATTCGCCTGCATTTGATACATTTTTTCGTAAATGCCGCCCTGTTCTAATAGCTCATCATGTGTGCCACGCTCAACAATCTTACCTCGATCTAAGACAAGAATACGATCTGCATTTTTAATAGTAGAAAGTCGGTGAGCGATAATGAATGTTGTACGTCCTTTTTTCAGGACATCCATCGCATGCTGAATAATCTCCTCTGTTTCCGTATCTATATTAGAAGTAGCCTCATCTAAAATTAAAATAGCTGGGTCAAAGGCAAGCGCACGCGCAAAGGAAATTAACTGACGCTGTCCAGATGACAGTGTGCTCCCCTTCTCAATAACAGGCTCATCATAGCCATTTGGCAAGTTCGCCAAAACACGTTCCCCACCAACAGCCTTTAATGAGGTTTCTATTTTTTCACGTGAAATTTTAGGATTATTCAGGCTGACGTTCGAAGCGATAGTACCTGTAAATAAGTATGGGTCCTGCAGAACAATACCCATATGTTCACGCATTGTTTGACGAGGAACCGAGGTGATATCAATTCCATCAATCGTAATTTTTCCTTTAGATGGGTCATAGAAACGGAACAATAAGTTCATAATAGAACTTTTCCCGGACCCTGTATGACCTACTAAGGCAATTGTTTCACCTTGGTGTGCTTCAAATGATAGATTTTTTAATACATATTCATCATTTTTATAAGCAAAGGAAACATCTTCGAACACCACATTTCCTTTATATCTAGGTAAACTTTTTTCAGATACCGGCTCCCCGTTAATATCTAACACTTCAAAGACACGCTTTCCTGCAACAAGTGAGCGCTCAAGCTGAGAGAATTGATTGACGATATTCGTTATCGGATTAAATAATCTCGTTAAATAATCGACAAAGGCATATAATGTCCCCGCAGAAATAACTTCCGTTGCCGTAAATGACTGTGTACCAAAGTAGAAAATAAAGATCGTAAACATAAGAAGTCTTAATGTATTAACAAGGTTGAAAGATGTTGCAGAATCAAGGAAGAGCAGCTTACGTTCATAAGCATAATGCTCATTATTCATGTCATCAAATTCCTTCGTCATTTGCTGCTCACGACGGAATGCTTGAATAATCGTCATCCCTTGAATCGATTCATTAATCATTGCGTTAATATCGGCAATTTTCGTTCTAATAACATCATTATATTTCGAAGCAACTTTACGGTATAAAATCATCCATAAATAAACGACTGGTACCATAGCCAATGCTAGGAACGCCATTTTCCAATTTAAAATGAAGAGTGCGATATAAACACCCACAATAGAAATTAAACTCGTAACGAAGTTTGAAAGTACTTGAACATATAAATTTCTAACAGCCTCAGTATCATTCGTTACACGGGCTACAATTTTCCCTGCTGGTAAATTATCGAAGTATTGAATTGGCAAGGTTTGAATATGCTCAAATACATCCTTACGTAATTTTTGTACAACACGGTTGGCACCCATTTGTAAATAGATATACATAAAATAGCGTAAAACAGCTGTAGCTATTGCTAAAAGTAAATATACAACTAATAGCCACGCAATTGGTTTTAATTCAATGCGGCCAATTGTCATGTAATTATCAATGATATGCTTCGCAATAAACGGCCCAACAAGCTCCGTAAAAACGGCAATTGTTAAGAAAAATAGTCCAAGTAGTATTGGTTTTTTAAAATACATTGCATAGCGTGTTAAACGTTGACTCGTACTCATGAGGCACCTCCTTCTAGCTGCTGACGGTCAAATTGCTCTTTATACCATCCTTGTTGTGAAAGAAGCTGCTCATGTGTTCCCTGCTCTACAATTTGGCCTTCATCTAGCACGATAATTAAATCGGCGTGCTGAATTCCTGATAAACGATGCGTAGTAATAATCGTCGTTTTGTCTTGTCGTTCTCGCTGTATATTTTCAATAATTCGTGCCTCTGTTTTGGCATCTACAGCAGAAAGCGAGTCATCAAGCATTAAGATTTCAGGGTCTTTAATAAGAGCACGCGCAATTGAAACACGTTGCTTTTGACCACCTGAAAGAGATACACCCTTTTCACCAACAAGTGTCTCAAGACCCATTGGTAAATTTTTTAAATCCTTTTCAAAATATGCTGCACGAATCGCCTGATGCAATTCAGCCTGTGTAGCATCTTCTTTCCCAAATAAAATATTTTCACGAATGGTACGTGAGAATAGAACATGATCCTGTGGAACATAACCAATCCAGTCGAGTAACTGTTCCTTCGTTTGTGCAGTAATATCTACTCCATCAATCGATAGCTGTCCTTCGCCGATTGGATACTCGCGTAATAATTGCCGCAGGAAGGTCGTTTTTCCCGCTCCTGTTTTACCAACAATTCCAAGAGTTTGCCCCTTTTTCAATGACAGCGAAATTTGCTGGAGATTTTTCACCTGACTCATTGGATATTGGAATGTTAAATCTTCAAACCCAATCGCATTTGGTGTCATAATCATTTGTGGATTCGCAATATTCCGAACATCCGCCTCATAGTTTAGCGTTTCCTGTACACGATCAAGAGAAGCGTTACCTTGCTGCATCACATTTATTAGTTCACCAATTGCAAATATTGGCCAAACTGCTAGCCCCAAGTAAACATTGAACGTTACAAGCTGCCCAACTGTCATAGCATCTGCCGCTACTAGATGAGCACCATAGCCAAGCGCTACAACATAACTAATCCCAGTACCGACCTTTGTAATCGGTCCGAATAATGCGTTAATTTTTGCAGTATGCATATTTTTTTCATACACAACCTCGCTCATCTCCGCAAAATTTGTTTCGTCCTTTTTTTCTTGTACGTATGCCCGTACAACTCGCACACCTGCAACCGACTCTAGAACACTATCATTCAACTCTCCAAAAACATCCTGCGCCTTCATATAGCGTTCATGCACAATCTTCCCTAAATATTGAATTAAGATGGCCATGATCGGCACTGGCAGCATTGCAAAAAAAGTAAGCTTCCACGAAATCATAAAACCCATGGCAAAAATAATAAAGCCCATGTAGATTGTGGAATCAATCAGTGTCATAATCCCAAAGCCAGCAGTCAACGACACTGCGTTTAAATCATTCGTCGCACGTGCCATTAAATCTCCGGTACGGTTTTTCTCATAAAAAGTTGGTGTCATGCGCAAAAAATGCTGCATAAGGTTTCGACGTAAAATTTTCTCTAGGTTAATAGCCCCTTCAAATAATCTGAATTGCCACACAAAATTAAGGACATAACCCCCAATCATGATACACACAAAAATCAAAATATACTTCGTTAAAAGAGCTGGCGTCATTTCTCCAGCAGTCAATATATCAATTATTGACCCTAGTAAATACGGTGGAACAACTTCTAAGCCACTTGCTATCATTAATAGCACGACCGCTATTGTATATTGCTTCCAGTATTTCTTAAAAAACCAGCTTAATTTACTTAAAACATCAAACATACTTTATAACCTTCTTTCTCTAGTGCTGTTAAAGCTGTGCTACCCACTATCCAGAAATACCTTGATGAAAATCATTTTTTGTACTTCGTTTCGCATACACATACACTCCTTTTTTATTGTCACTACAACCCTTTTTTGCAACAAAAAAGACACATACCCAAAAAAAGAGCATGTGTCTCTTCATAAAAGGCCAGGAGTTACCCATGCCCTTTATTTGCAACGCAAAATAAAAAGTTAGAAGACATGGACAATGTATGCAGTTGTACTTTGATATGATACTGATAAAATTAACATCGTCATGCCCTCCTTTACTTAAGATTGTTATAGTGTTCTTGAAGATTATCACACTTTAGAAATATTTGTCAACCAACTTACTGTTATTTTTTAGGTTTTTCAGGAAATAATTAACGCTTTAAAGTAACGAATTGCTAAATTTACAATCTAGAAACAAGAAGTAAATCCAGAAATTTAGAATTAAATACTACGATTTCAGCGGATGTTTGGACACCTGCTGAAAAGTTCTGGAAGGCCCTAGCGAACAAAGCCAGTTCGATAGGGTCCAAATCGATTTATCGGAACAATCTTGAGATTTATCGGAACAAATTTTTGATTTATCGGAACAATTCCACGATTTATAGGAACAAGTTCAAGATTTATCGGAACAATTCTGTGATTTGTCGCATAACTTTAATTTATTGCTCAACTTTTTTAATTTATCGCCCAACTTTCTAAATTTATCGCCCAACTTTCTAAATTTATCAACCAACTTTCTAAATTTATCACCTAACTTTAATTTATCGCCCACTTCACAAAAAAAACAAAGAACCGCTAACCGTTGCGAGCCAGAAAAGGGAGTTGAGTACAAGCGGCAGCCTGTAATCTAACTAGTCTTTCCCCTCTCGAATAGCAAATATAGAGATTTTTGCTCACTATAACATCTATCGGTGTACTAGTAATATGCCAATGCCACAAACTCCGTCCTTAGCAAGTTGAATATAAGAGACACTAACACTAAGCTGAAATGTCGTTTACTGTTTTGAATTTTACGGTGTGCTTTCTAAGCCCCCAGCCCTATAACAATTACAACAACAATAATTATTTAGTAATTTATTATTTAGTAATTAATTATTAATTAGTAGTGACGGGTTTTCCCCTCATGGATTTTCCGTCAACGGATTAACCGTTATCGGATTTTCAGTCAACGGTGTAATTAGTGTTTGAATCCTAATAATTATGCCTCCTTGTTAGTTATATACATATTAAGAGATGATATAGGGACATTAACTACGGCGTATTTTGGCAGAAATTATAAGAATCTTAATCGGCGATATAATAAAATAATATTCAAGAAGTCAAAATAAACTATAGAACGAAAACATTTGAACCAAAGTTGGTAAAACAGTATAAGCTATAATGTTTGAGATCTCTTTGATATTTTTGAACTGAAACATATCTAAAATAATTATCACGTGATACACTTTTCCATATAGACATTTTAATAAGGAGTCTTTACGTTGAAATCATTTTTAGCTGTTGGGATTGGCGGATTTTTGGGTGCCATCTGTCGATATAGCCTCGGTTTAGCACTTTCAAATAACGGTAGTTTTCCATTTGCGACACTTTGCATAAACTTAATCGGCTGCTTTTGTTTAGCATGGCTATTTACTACGTTTACAAAGCGTACGCCTGTTATTTTAGGAATTGGGACCGGCTTTTTTGGAGCCTTTACGACCTTTTCGACTTTTTCTTTAGAAACGCTATTACTTTTGCAGGATAGTAAGTGGCTACAAGCTGTTCTTTATATTTTAATGAGTGTTTTTGGCGGTTTAGCTTGTGCATGGCTAGGATTTAAGCTAGCAAAGGGGCGCATCGTATGATAGTTGTTGGTATCGGTGGATTTTTGGGTGCACTAACGAGATTTTATCTAGGTAAATTGATTGTCCATACATACCCATGGGCAACATTTTTGATCAATATAACGGGTTCTTTTGCCCTTGGCTTTCTATTTGCATTACATCCAAGTGATTGGATATGGCATTTTATAGGGCTTGGTTTTTTAGGAGCTTATACGACTTTTTCAACATTCGGTTTTGAATGTTTGACGCTTTTGGAGCGGAAAAAATGGAGACAAGCGATTATTTATATATGCACTACAGTTTTATTCGGTTTACTTTTCGCGGCACTTGGCTTTTTCCTTGTGTAGCAGCATTTTAAGAAGCTAGAGGTGATTTTTTGACACAGCCATCCATTGAACAATTACAAGCACTCGAAGCTGAAATTGAACAAACACTTTATACTTTAATCGACCTAGAACTCGAAGAAAACTTTCCAGAAATGAATACACGCTTTGCACAATTGCTTGCAAAGGTTCAAGCAGCTCAATTAATTGATTATAAGCTTGATGTCCTCGTTGATCCTCAAGCATTTGCAACAGAAACTTGTATTCTACTGCAAAGTTTAATAGAGACAAAGAATAGACCACATAAAAGGCAACGCCTTCTAACACATCGTATGATTTTAAAAATATGGCTACGTAAAAATCAACGCTTTATGACTGAATTTTTACCTCAAATGTTTTAGGCTTTTTTTCAGAAGATCGCGCTCTTTGGTAAAATAAATTCCTTTTTGAAAAGCTTCAATAGATTGGTCAAAGTAGTATTGTATTTAGGGGCTTCCTTTGAAAAAAGGAGTCCTTTCGTTATGTAGCTAAAGGAGCAACATTCTACATAAAAGAGTTTCAGGGTTCAACGGTAGTTCCTCCAAGCTCTAATCAAATCGTAAATGATTCACTATGATCAATTACATGTGCAATGACTTCATCACCAGGTTTTCGAAGCCATTCATCGACCAACTCTTCATCTGTATCTAAATCCGTATCATTTTTAGGTAAAAAGCAAATCTTCTTTTTAAATACTCGTCCATCTTTTTTAACAATTTCAAAAGTAATATAATTTAATATAGTATGGAAAAACTACTGTTCTTCGGTAACAATAACTTTCAATAAATCTCGGGTTTTTCTTACTTCCAATATGCAACTAATCATTATTTAACCTCCTTCTTCTACTTGTTAAAGCGATGCTGATGAAGTTACGGCTAACTCTACATTCACACACATGAGTAATAATTACTCGCTCCATTTTTTCATTAAATATTTCTGCTTTGTAGCTATTCTCAAAGTGAACCACCCTCTATTAACTCAACTAACAACCTGTCCGTTCTGCAATACTTCAAGATCTATTCCTCAATCTGTGATTTCAAGCTCCAAGAAGAGTATTTTTTCTGAATTTTATCAATTTTTGTTCAATTATAAACAAAAGTTGATTTTTAAATTTTTACAGCTAATGGTATGTTAATAACATACCCGGGGAAAAAGTAAAGGAGAATGATTATGAAAACAAAAAGATTAATAATGACAATTATTTTCACATTACTATTAGTCCCTATTAGTTTTACTCACACTGTTGAAGCAACATACGAACCTAGTCAACAGGAAATTGATCAATTAGCAAAGGAACTAGAATTCATGTTTGAAGAAGCTGCATATAAAAATAGTAATGGTGACTTTGTTGACTTTAATTTTAAATTATTAAAAGAAAAATACGGTTCTGATGATCAAGTTATACTTGAATTAGAAGAACTTGTTAAACCTAATTCTTCAGTAATCCAAGCAAGAACTGCTGCAGTTGATCGTTGTATAGAAAGGAAAATTAAGGCGGCTTATCAAGAATATTTTAGTGTTACAGCAATGGTTACAATTGTTAACTATATAAAAGAAAAGAATTATAAAAGTGCTGCTGAGAGAATACTTAAAGCCGGAGTAAGGGGTAATATCGTTGGAATAACGGCTTAAATAACATATTGGCTAGTTACTTGTATCTATGAGGAAGAAGGCTGGTTTTAAAAAGGAGCTTCAGTGAAAAAAATTACATTTTATTTAATATTTTTCTTAATTGCATTTTGTATATTGTTAATTACAAACTACTTTATTTTTGGAGATTGGTTGATTATTGATAAATTATTTCACAGTTTTATACTTACTATAATATTAATGTTTTTCGATTGGGCATTTGATAAACCTAGAAAAACAAAATAGTAATTTAAAAACTAAAAAAGATAATACAAGTATTTGATAATTTTTCATTAATTATCAAAACACACCCTAAGTATTGTCTAGCTACAGCTCTCTAACAAAAACTCACATTTCATCAAAAGGTGCCAGTATGGATCAAATTAATACTTCCGAAGCACCAAAACATTTTCCAATAATATGTAAATTAGTAATTGTATAATTCAGTTTTTCATTTGAGGTGACTTATATGGAGTTTATCAGAAAACACATATATATTATTCATTTCATATTACTATTTATAACTTTACCGGTCTGGGATTATTTCAGACATGGTAGTTGGAATTTTCGTTATAACTTTTTCTTTTCCATATGGGTTGTAATTGTTTTTACGTTTTTTAATTCACTATTCAGTTTTAAAAAAAATGAAAACAAAAAGGAGAAAAAAGAATGAAGAATCTTCTAACTAAAGTAATAGCGTCTCTACTTGTATTCTCTTTAGTAATATCAGCCTTTTCACCAACAACATTGGCGAAAAACAAAAAGGCAAACACAGAAGTTGATGAACAGCAAGTACAAGAATTAGCTGAAGCACTTGAATTTGTATTTGAACAAGCGATAGTGATGAATGAATTTGGACAAGCTGTAGGTCTGGATTTTGACAAAATTGAAGGAAAGTATGGTATAAGTCCCGATTTAGAAAAAGCTATTGATGAAAATGAAGTTGTAACCAAAACTCGAACAGCTGCAGTGGACCGTTGTTTAAGTAACAAAATAAAAAATTATTTCACTGCTGAAGATTTTCTTCCTACAGCTGTTATTAATTCTGTAATAGCTTTAATTCTGGAGAAAAATTACACTTCCGCTGCGTTAAAAATAATTAAAGCTGGTGAAATGACCCTCTCCATTCTCCACCAATACGCTCAAATCTCAATACCCATAATTTAGCACTTTACTCTTTGGTCGCCTTAACGCTGACTTTTCCGAGAGTTTTTTATACTTTGATTAAAAATATGTTGCAAATATTGATTTTTTATTTTATTCTAATATTATTGTGAAAAAAATATAATATTTTTGCTTCTTATCAAGAGAGATGGAGGGACTGGCCCGATGATATCTCGGCAGCGGAACTTAGTGATTTAAGTTACTGTGCCAAATCCAGCAAGCAATGGCTTGATAGATAAGAGGAGCGTTTTATAGATATAAGGCCTCTTCTTGTTGTTTCAAGATGAGGTCTTTTTTATGTAAAAAAATGGGCTAAGGACGTGTCCCTTTTTAATTTTTGGAGGTAGAACAATGAAGAATGAGAATCCATGGGCACTGATCCCATTTGTTGTTTTTTTGATTTTATTTATTGGCTCAGGGGTTATTACAGGTGATTTTTATGCCTTTCCTGTCATTGTAGCCATTGCCATTTCGGGCGCTGTGGCTCTGGCGATGAATCGAAAAGAATCGTTTTCGCGAAAGGTTGATATTTTTTGCAAAGGCGCAGGAAATTTAAATGTCATGCTGATGGTTGTTATTTTTCTCTTGGCTGGGGCCTTTTCAGAGGTAGCAAAAGGTATGGGGGCAGTGGACTCCACTGTTAACTTTGCTTTGTCGGTCATTCCGGAAAACCTGCTTGTCGTAGGCTTGTTCATCATTGCCTGCTTTATCTCCCTATCAATGGGTACATCGGTAGGAACAATTGTTGCACTGGCGCCAATTGGAGTTGGGATAAGCGAGCATACAGAGTTTTCCATGGCTTTAGTAATGGCGGCGATTGTTGGAGGTTCGATGTTTGGCGATAATTTATCCTTTATTTCAGATACAACAATTACTGCCGTTCGTTCACAAGGCGCACAAATGAAGGATAAATTTAAGGTGAATTTTTGGATTGTGTTACCGGCAGCTATTGTAACGAGCATTATTTTAGGGTTAATCACAATGGGTGAAACGACAGCACAAGTAGAGCATTTAAGCTATAGTTGGGTAAAAATTGTTCCCTATGTGTTAGTTATTATCTTTGCGTTAGTTGGAATGAATGTTTTCCTTGTTCTAGCATTTGGGATTGTTCTCGCCGGGGCTGTTGGTTTAGCAGATGGTAGCTATCATTTAATGAGCCTTTTGCAAAAGATTGGCGAAGGAATGTCAGGCATGTATGAAATGGCATTTCTTGCGATATTAATAGCTGGAATGGTGGAGATTATTAAGTTTAACGGAGGAATTGACTTTCTGCTTCACCTTGCGACACGAAGAATAAAATCGAAAAAGGGTGCTGAATTTGGGATTGCCGGCCTTGTGGGCCTAACTAATTTATCTACAGCCAATAATACGATTGCTATTTTAATTGCTGGTCCACTTGCAAAAAATATTGCTGAACAGTATGAGATTGAGCCAAGAAAGTCCGCAAGTATATTAGATATTTTCTCTTGTACGATTCAAGGCCTTCTACCATACGGAGCCCAATTCCTAGCAGCCGCAAGCGTAGCTGGAATATCGCCAGTGAGCATGCTGCAATACTCTTTCTATCCAATCCTTATAGGAATCTGCGGGAGCATCGCGATCCTTATCGGATACCCGGCAAAAAAGAAAGCCTGAATTTCACCACTATCAATTATACCTCGGCATAATTGCGTCTGGAATAGGCTTTGTGCTTAGGCTAACATCCCATGCAAACTACTTTCCGATTCAGGTGATATCCGCCGTCATTTTACATTGAAATATTCCAATCGTTTTGAAAAAATAATTAAAACGATTGGTTTTTTTATTGGCTGTTTTCTTATAGATTGTTGCTGTTAATACATAAAGACCAAGTTCATTCTACGCATTTAGTAGATGAACTTGGTCTTTAGTAAATCCTTCTTTAGTTTAATAAGAACAGAGACGCTAATTAAACAATCGCGCCCGAACGTTGAAAATGATTAAACAGTTCTGTTCCCCTTATAATAAGGTAAAGCATTTCTGAAAACTATAGATCCCATAAACCATCTTTTAATAATCTCCCCTACTTATACCTACTTAATATTTCTTCTGGAATATGACAATAATCATTTGGACATCTAGCTAACCTATCTTGATGTTCTTCTGCACTTCTTATATAGTTTGTAAGAGGTAATACTTCAACAACAATAAGGTCGTAATCATTTCTCTCACAAAGAAACGCCTTTGCCTCTTCTAAGTGTTCAGGATTTTCACTATATACTCCTGTTCTGTATTTCTCGCCAACATCCTGTCCTTGTTTATTCAAACTGTATGGGTCAATGATTTCAAATAAATACCCCATTAATTCCCTGATTGTTACAACTGTCGGATCAAATCCTGTTTTTACACATTCGGCATACCCATCATAATCACCCTCAAGTGTATGACTTGTTCCATTAGCTCTTCCTGCTTCTGTAAACTTAACCCCAGGTAAAGTTTTTATAAAAGCTTGTACTCCCCATAAACATCCACCTGCAAAATATACTACTTCCATATTGACTCTCCTCTTTGTTTAAAAAAATTCATTCCAAGTAAATTGGAGGAAAAAAATGTAATTACTAAGTCTACTACACATTAAAATAATGACAAATTTTATTATTCCACATTATGACCCGATTGTTGAACACAAATTAAACAATGCTCTTCAACAAACTTGCACCGTTAGTACAATAATAAAAAAGAGCTGTCTAAGCAGCTCAACGTTCATCGAGTAAAGCACCAAGTTATTTCAATAACTGCAATCTTATAACATCTTGTTTATCTTTGAATTTTATTTTGATTTTATATTCATCCTCTTTATATGTTTCGTTATTAACAGTACCAACTAAAAATGAAATAACGTTCCCTTTAATTTTTGTTACCATATCTCCAACATTACCTGTAATTAGCCCATCTCTACCTTCAAACTTAATGTCAATATTATGTAAATCCCCCTGCGATAGTTCTAAATCTTTCAATTCGATTTCAACCCAATTTACTTTTTTTTATCATACAATTCAGGATTGTAAATATACTTTACATCCCAATGTTCTCCCTCACCATAGAAGATAACCTCATCTGCAATATCAGTTTGTTTGGTTGATGAACAAGCTGTCAAACTAATTATAAGAAAAATACCAAACAACACTCTCAGCTTCATTTTCAAACCACCTCTTTAGTAATTAGTAACCTACGCATAAAATCATTTCTACGTTCACTAACCTGCTCCGTTAATTGAAATAGCAACAACCTTTAAGAAAACAGCTTGGTAAGCGCCAAGTCGGAACGGAAATCAATCCCCTTGTTTTGCCGAACACCCTTACTTTATTTAATAGCATATTTTCATTGACATAATAATTTTCCACAACATGAAAAAAACAGCTAATAAGCTTCAGCTGTTCGTTCTTATATATGCTTGGATTTTAATCGAAGGTTTTTCCACATATGATAGTAAACTCCACCAGATGTCATCACTGCTGGAACAGTAAAAACAAAGGAATATGTAAATCCTTGCTCTGCAATGTGTTGAATTGTCCCAGTGGTAAATGTCATAAATACCCACAAAACCATCGTTATGACAAGAGCAATGGATGCTGCTAGGTTTACAGGCTTTGCAAGACGCGCTAATTTATCAATAGAAGACTCGGTGTCACTATAAATGGGTGTAGTTTCTGGTGCTGCCTTAAAAATATGCATATCTGCACTAGAACAAACATGTGTCCAGCCACCGAAAGCAAATAGCTCAAAATACTCCTCTTCTTCATCCTTCCGTAATTTACGATAATCAATACTAAAAATAACGTCTTCTGGTTCACACTTCTCTAGCCCATAGCCCGCAAATCGAAATCTTTTTAAATGCCAGCCCTTTGCCGCCTTTTCGCTTAATTTTTTCATATCGCGCTCCTCAAAAAAAGCTAAACCATATGATGCCATATATCTCTTATTTCTCATTATTTTTACCTCCTTTTAGTCCCTGCTCTGCCAGCTGAATCATGATCTTTCTTCGTTCAATATCTTCGAGCAATACTTCTCGACCTTTATCTGTTAAGACATAGACCTTTCTACGAGAATCCGAATCATCGTGTAGCTGAATAAGCTGTTCAGCTAATAGTTTTTTAATAATTGTATAAAGGGATGCTGGACCAACTACGAAAGTACCCTTTGTTGTCTCCTCTATTAAACTCATGACCGCATAGCCATGTCGAGGCTCCGTGAAGACAGCCATAATATAAAAAACAGAATCTGTTAACTGCTCTAATGATTTCATTGTCTACACCTCCAGTATATCATAAAACGATATATCATTAATTAATATATCACTTTATGATATATCGAGCAACTGTATAAAAAAATCCTCGCCAAGCCGTTACTTGGAGAGGATAAATAATAGCACGCTCTTTAATTTTCACGAAACTGGGCGATTCCAATGCCTCGATTAATTACATTGTAAAAGAATAATCATTTATAACTTTACAAATTTCCACATTATATTGCATGTACCATTTTTCTTTTCCGAATTTCTGTGCAACCAGATGTTTTGAATTTTCTTTCCATGCCTGAATAGCCTCTAACGATTCCCAATAGGATACAGTAATGCCCTTCCCTTCAGCATTTCTAGCACTTTCTACACGAAGAAAACCAGGCTGCTTTTGTGCTAGTTCGTCCATCACTTCTGCCATCTTGGCATAGCCTTCTCCATCCTCGTCTGTTCTTTGTGATGTAAAAATTACGGCATAATATGTTTTCATAACTATTTACTCCCACCTTTTTATGTATTATTGTAAACGATAAATACTTTTACGAAAATCGAAATATGGAATGCAGAAAGGATTGTGACAAATGGGTATTAATCCAAACATGGCTGAAATCGCTTCTCTTCTTGGAGAAACTTCAAGAGCTACAATGCTTGCTAGTATGATGGATGGTCGTTTTCATACTGCCAGTGAATTAGCTTATATGGCAGCCATTAAGCCCCAGACTGCTAGCTTTCATCTTGTAAAGTTAGTAGATGGTAAACTTGTTAAAGTAGAGAAACAAGGTCGTCATCGATATTTTCAATTAGCAGACGAAGAAATTGCTCATTTACTCGAATCCTTCTTAGTGATTTCTCCACCCCCTGAAGTACGTTCTTTAAAACAATCAAGCCAAATGAAATTATTACAAGGTGCAAGAACTTGCTATGACCATTTAGCTGGTAAACTAGGTGTTCAATTAACAGATTCATTGCTTAACGCGGGCTATTTAAAACTAGAGGAAAAACAGTTTCTCATAACATCTGAAGGCACACAATTTTCCACAGAATTCGGCCTTGATTTAGATGATTTAAAAAGAAAGCGTCGATCATTTTCCCCTGCATGTTTGGATTGGAGTGAACGACGTTATCTCTAGCTGGAGCTCTTGGTCAGGGATACTTGCACATTTATTAAATTTGGGTTGGGTGACTCGTGTCCCGTCTATTCGTGCCATTAAAGTTACCGAAAAAGGGAGAACTGGCTTGAAAGAAGTTTTTCAGTTAGATGTATAAACTGGCACAGTGCTCTGTCTACTTTCCACGGCTCGACTCTCCGCGGATATTTTTTTAGTGTTAGTTTTTGCGGAGAATCTATCTTTCATCGATTCGTCAATTTTGTAGGCAGCTTTTCGAGCGTTTTTTGATTTCTCTTGTAAAAATTGTTTAGGCGTTTTTTTGTTGTAACGTGCTTTTGTATGTGTGGCATCCACAATAATCGTTTGACTGTTGATGATTTTTTTCTCCATTTCATCGGGGGCACCACCTGCACATTAATTTTTTATTATAAAGGAAAGCATGACTAAAATAATAGGTTGATACATTGCGTTGTTTGGAGAAGCATCGCTCGACTCCTGCGGGAAAGCGAGACAGACGAGACCACGCACGAAGCGAAGCGTAGGAGGAGGCTCGGCGCTCGCCCGCGGAAAGCGAGCGGAATGCTTCGGAAAACAACAGTAGTTTCACAGTGCCGAATGAAAAAAGCTAGGTATTCAACAATTTAATCGTTGAATACCTAGCAATGTGAGATGATATGGACTTTTTCAGTGCCCCCGTTTTACAAGGATCACTATTTTGTAAAAGATAATACCAGCCTGCAAATTGAACAATTGACGAGAAAATGCTAAGCCATAATAAAATGAATACCGAATGAACATTCATAGTAAAAAATGGTTGTTCTAACACAAAACTCGCCAATAAAAGTAGTAAACCACCAAAAAGCATTTGATAGGCAGATAGCACCCATATATCAAATAAAACTCCCCATTTTTTAGCCAGCAGTGTCGCAATTGCCAAAAAAACAGCTGAAAGAATACCAAAAAGAATGCCGATTTTCCCTTCAATCTGTATACCCATTGTAATCGTAACACCAATTAACCCCAAGAAAACACCACACCATTGATACAATCGGTAACGAGCTTTCGTAAATAGTGTAGCGAAGATGACTACAAGCAAAGGATTCGTAAACGTTAGAATAGAGGATTCACTTGCTGTAATTGTCCGTAAGCTTAAAAAGATACAGCCCATCACACCTGCAGTTTGAAATGCTCCAATCGTTAAAATTTTCATCCAGCCTTCTTTTGAAATCGGATGACTATTGCTATATTTAAGAACATTATAGATAGGAAAAACTTCAACTCTTATCGAAGTATGGAATACATATAGTGGAGGAAGGAACTTTTTCAGTTTCATTTCATTTTATTATGCGTATACTTAGTTGAATATAGGTAATAGGAGGAAGCGCCTTGAAAATATTACTAGCAGAAGATGATGCACGATTAAGAAGAAATATCGTTCATATTTTAAAGAAAGAATTTCACAATGTGACAGAAGCGGAGAATGGAAAGGAAGCGCTAGACCACACGCTTACAGAGCAATATGATCTTATTATTTTAGATTGGATGATGCCATACCTTAGTGGAATTCAAGTGTGCCAGCAGCTACGAAACACTGGATTCAATGGTAGTATTTTAATGCTAACAGCGAAGGACGACACAGAGGACATCATTAAAGGACTTGATAGTGGCGCAGATGATTACATAGTAAAGCCATTTAAAATTGAGGAACTGTTAGCAAGAGTTCGCGCATTACTACGAAGAAAAGATAAAGTGATAGAACAGGTCATACAGATAGATCAATTACAGCTGAATATAGATTCTCGCGTGTTTTTGTACAATAATGAAGTCGTTGATCTAACAAAAAATGAATTTCTACTGTTGGAATATTTATTTATCAATAAAGGTCGTGTACTAACTAGAGAACAAATTTGTATTTATATATGGGGCTATGATTACGATGTTTCAAATAATTCCTTAGATGCTTTAGTCAAGCTTGTTAGAAAAAAAATTGATGATGGTCAATCCAAATCACGTATTCAAAATGTTAGAGGGATTGGCTATAAACTGAGGGAAGACTAATGTTTCATAAAACGAAAAAAAAATTATCCTTATTATATGCAACGCTTTACTTTTTGCTATTTTCACTATTCGTTATTGTGCTATACTTTTCTCTTATGAAATTAATGGAAAATCAACAAATAAACGAATTAGAAGACTTTTATGGTAGGCAAGAGCACGATTTCTTTGAACATGCTCATGCCAACACTAAAACTTTAAATTATGACCCAAATCGCAGTTTTTTTTACTATATTTACACAAAGGATCATAAGTTTGTCCATGGTGATGAATCTTTTAAGGGACTGAAGAATCCGCTCGAAAAAGCGTTTGGCAATAGGAACCCAAATGAGGAACTCATACAGCATTATGAATGGCAGGAAGAGCATTTTCTACTTCTAAAAATGCCAATTTTCAATGACGATACTGTAGCAGGCTATATTATCGTTGGTAAATCTGTGACGTCACAGCATCATTTTTTCCAAATGACAAAGTACTTACTAATATTATTAACTGGTATTTCAACGGTCTTAATCGGTTTACTGGCTTATTATATGGCTGGTAAAGCGATGATCCCTATTCAATGGTCGTTCCATAAACAAAAAAAGTTTGTATCTGATGCATCTCATGAATTACGAACACCTTTAAGTATTTTTTATAGTTCACTTGAAATTTTAGAAGCTGAGGAAGCAAAGCAATTAAGCCCTTTTGGAAAAGAATTGATTGCGGATTTAAAAGATGAGGCTGAAATAATGAAAGAGCTCATAGAGAAACTGCTGTTTTTAGCAAGACATGATCAGCAGCAGGTTTCCATTCAAAAAGAGATCATACCGTTATCAACTTTACTAAAAAAAGTGAGTACGAAATTTCAACGGATTATGCCTTCCGAAATACAGTTTTCTACTGAAATTCAAGAAAACATCGAGTTGCTTGGTGATGCTTCAAAAATACAAGAGCTGCTTTATATTCTATTAGACAATGCAATAAGATATACAAATAGTGGCGCAATAACACTGACACTTTTAAAAAATCAAGACTCTGTAAAAATTATTGTTGCTGATAGTGGAGTTGGTATAACTGAACAGGAATTGCCTTTAGTATTTGAGCGATTCTACCGTAGTGATGCTGCTCGTCAACGAAATGGCACTGGTTTAGGTCTTGCCATAGCAAAAGCAATAGTGGAGCAACATGATGGAAAAATTTATGCAACAAGTACAGTAGATAAAGGCACTACATTTCATATTGAATTCCCAATATAAAAGAATCGGGGCTTGTTACGACAGCCCCGATTTCTTTTAACTATTGTGTGTTGTTGAAACATTTACTTTTTTCACGAACTGGCTTATTGTTCTTGCTGCCAGTACTAACATAGTAATCCCTCCAGAAACTACATAAAACATCATAATCAACACATTTTCTGTATCCGTTCCTATAAGCACTCCATGAGCAAGTGATATTACCCATGCTGGCAACACAAGAAAGTGAAGTTTTTTCCATAAGGAGCGATTCATTGTTCGAATCCATAAATCCGATGTCATGATGACCATTAAAAACAAATAAAATGCTATTGTTCCAAAAGCCGATGGTATAGATTGATATTTCGCTGTGAAAGGAATTAAAATCTCTACTATGCTATAAGGCTCATAATGATCGATTAAAAGCACGAACATATGCGCGATGACGGTGATTAACCCCAGCCATCCAGCATTTTGATGTATATGATAAATTAAATTTTTATGTGATTTGACAAATGATGATTTTCTCAACAAACCAAATATAATGGAAATTGTAAAGTAAAAATACGCTAATAATCCTAATAATCGAATCCATTCCCATGTACTTATAATCATTTATTTCACCCCCGTCATCCTCCAATTTGCTACTTGCCCTTCTTTAACAATAAAGCGGGCACTTTGTTGACAATTATTTTCGAACCATTGCTGCAATTCACCCTCATCCATAAGAAAGCACAGTTTTGCACCAACCTCAGCTTCACATAAAGAGGACGTTACGACTGAAGCTTGTAATACTTCTGTATTGGCGATTTCACCTGTTTGTCCGTTTAATAAATGATGCTTCTTCATTGTTCCTTGCATCCAGCTTCGATAAACTCGATTGGATGTAGCGATGGCACCTGTTTTCATTTTAATCGAGCTAATTTCCTTGTCGATATCCCAGGCATCTGCAACACCGATTGTCCAAGTCTTTTCCCCGGAAGACCACATTTTCATATCCCCTCCCCCGTCTATTAGTCCGAATTCGGGAGATACCTCTTGCTCAAGCCAATTCGCCAATTTCTCAATGGCATACCCTTTGGCAAATCCACCTAAATCAATTTCCTGATGTGCTACCTTCATAACTTGCCCATCACCTAGAAATTGAAATGGTTGATCTGCAATAAGAGATTTGTGTTGAAATGCCTTACTTTTAGCCGCATCAAATGGGAAAGATTGATTGTAACCATGCTGTTCTAAATGGCATTTAAGGTAGGGTGAAAATAAACCATTAGAAAGTTGATAATATTGATTTGCTTGCACTAAACAATCATACAGTAACGAATTAATGCATAGCGTTTCTCCAATTTCTAAATCATTTACTTGTGATAATTCATTATTTGATTGAAATCTCGACCATTCTTTTGCCACATATTGAAGCCATTTCTCGGCTTTCTCTTTCCATACGAAATGAACACCTTTTGGCATAGCAATATAAAATTCAGTGTTCATTATTTGTAAAGTTAGTGTATCCACACGACCAACTCCATTAAGTTCTTTTCGTTTTGCGCTCGCTTTTGACAGCAGGTTGACTTGTAACTTCAAAGTTTGTCCAATCCAGCTGTACTAGCTCTTTTTCTTTATTCGTCATATTTTCCTGATCTACTTCCTGAATATTATTTGTGCGTGTAGTTTCAGCTTCTGTTGGGCTGTTAATTTGGGTTAATATCGCTGCAGATAAAAGTATCCCTGACGCCCCTAAAACCCATTTTGCCTTTTTCGGATCTTTCATAGTGCTTCCCCCTAATTCGTAATTGGCTGGCATAAAAATGTTTGATTACTTTCTTGCCACTCTGCTATATAACCTAAGCCATTCGTTATTGTACTAATAGGCACATATAACTCTTCATTTACATAAAATGCTTGTGCAGGAGATGGTGTTTTCATATTGTTAGCATAAACAACGTTAGTTCCAGCACGGTAAATTAATTCATTTGCTTGATCCTGGATATCTAAAATTTTACTTTCTTTATAAAAGGTTGCTTTTGCTCCTAGGGCCTGTGCAACAGCTTTACCCGGTACAAAAAATTCCCCGTCTTTTGGTATAACAAAAAAACTCAGCTCCTTATTTGTACTTTCTACCTTTAATGTGACCTTTTGAGAGCTTGCGAAAGGTAGCACTTCTTTATCTGCAGCAACTGTTCGTGTCCAAATATTCCAAGTACCCTTGGCACTCACAGCGTCTTGAAAGTAGTAAGTTTCACCTTCTTCTTCATCGTCATAGTAATATTTCTCATCATCATCGTCATCATCGTCGTCCTTATAGTCCTTATACTCTTTATACTTTTCATGTTTTTTATCTTCATGTTCGTGATCATCTGCATGTACAATTACGCCATCTGTTATAAAGCTTGCCAATATTAGAACTACAACAAAACTAATTTTTTTCATCTTCATCGACACTACTCCTTTCTATTGACTTCATTTTAGGTTTTAAAAATGATACAAGACTGAAATTTTCAAACAAATTTTTACATTTTTAAAAGCCATTTCTATAGACAGATTCCTCTGCACTAAGAAATGGCTTGGTTCATAAAATCTCTTATTCTTTTGTATACAGCATCTCGGTAAACTATCCTACACTATAAGCTGGGTACCCAAAATTAGCGTAACTTTTTTGATATACTCTTTACATATATCGCATAATCGTTCACATTAAAATATGAAGAAACAACTTTGAAAGGGATATATGTCTTAAATGAAAGTAAACATTAAAATTATTGAAAAACTTAAAGAAGAATCATGTACATTTAACATTCACAAAGTAACGTCCTTTATTCAAGATATCGTCTCAACTCTTGAAAAAAGCTCTGACAACTATTTACTAGCAAATTCTATATCAAAAAACGAACAAGAAAAAATACCTTATTCCAATATATTTTATTTAGAGTATCTTGAACGAAAAATATTTATTTACACAACTGATACTATTTTTGAAATAAAAAGCCCATTATATAAATTAGAACAGGATCTTCCGAATAACTTTATCAGAATCTCAAAAACTATCATTATCAATATTCATTTTTTAAATAAATTTTCGGTTAAAACTAATGGTAGTCTTGAAGCAATTCTCTCTAATGAAGAAAAAATAATTGTGTCAAGAAAATATGTATCTTCCCTAAAAAAAGGGCTAACAAGATATTCCAAAACTCCACTTATGTATTGATTTTCACCACATATGTTTAAACGTATTTCTTTATCCCCTATTTGATGCCATTATGGATAACATCAAAGGAGGAAATAAAAAATGTATAACATTATTCAAGAAGTGCTTTTAAGAACGCCATTGTGGGTATGGATATTATTATTTTTTTTAATAAAAAGAGGTATTGCTATTTCTCAGGAAAGGCCAATCAATTTATCTAAAATGTTTTTAGTTCCTTTCATATTTATGATATGGGGATTTGAAAAAATGATCACTCAATTTTCGCACTTAGAATTTTGTTTAATTAGCTATTTCTTTTTCATATTTCCTGGGACTTTAATTGGTTATTTATTGTATAAAAAATATCAAAACTTTTTCAAATTGGAATCAGTTATTATCAGGAAGAAGTGTTATCTTCCATTAATCATTATCCTGATAAATTTTTTGGTGAAGTATCTTTTAAATGTAACTTTGGGCATCTCTCCATCATTTTATAATGACACTTCAATTAATATCATTTATTCTGCAGTAAGTGGACTATCTATAGGACTTTTCTTCGGGGGAATTCTTTATACATATAATGTACAAAAAGAATTAAACAAGCCTATCTTACAATCATAAAAATTTTGAGGGGAAGACATTTCATTGCAATTAAAAAATAGATTATTTTCAGGGTTAGGCACTGGTGCATTTATATATATGCTAGTTTTACTATCGAGAAAAAACATCATCTCTTCAGAAGCTGAGATTATTGGTGTGTTAATAATCTCAGCTTGCGCAGGTATTTTTACAATCATTTTTGAAATTGAAAAAATTAACTATTTATTTGCTTTAAGCATCCATTTTATCGTGATGTTTCTAGTCGTCTTTTCTATATCTTTATATAACAAGTGGACAGATAATTTTCTAAGTGCAGATTTTCTTGGTGGTTTTTTATTAATATATATATTTGCATGGATTATAACAATTATAAAGACAAAAAAAGATGCAAATGAACTCAATACATTACTAAAACAGATAAGAAATTTTTAAATTAAAAGAGTATTTAAATAGACCAAATCATATTTACCGATACTAATCGGCAACGTCTAATATCCTCTCTGGAGGATTAAATGGTAAGATGATTGGAAGAATTTTCATTAACAAAAAACTTGCGAAACTACTATCTGTAATTAATTGCGCTCCCTACATGGATATTGCATTGTTGACCTGGTGTGATTCCCCCTGCTTGTAGTGGTTCTAATGATAGTACTATTTGTAATTTCTAAGCTTTCACATTAGTAAAGGGGGTTAAAGAAATAACGAGTGAAAAATAGTCACTCGCTATTTCTTTTTCTTTATATTTCCTGTATTGCTCCCTTTCTCCTTCACTTGACTTAGCAGATTATGGATAATATTATAGTATAAAATCCAAACGGTTAATCAGATATAAAAAAAGGATATGGAGGTGTTATCATTAGAATAAACAAACCAAATTAGTTATGCTTCATTTGCAAATTTATATAGAATTCAAGTGAAACTGAAATAATTTGAATTTTCGTGGGTGATGATTTGAAAATTTCAATAGAAAAAATAAGCCAAGAATTAGAAGAAGAGATTATTATTAGGTGTCATGAGGTTGATGACGAAATATATGACATCATCGACAAGCTGAAAACCGAGAACCTCATTTTACTTGGCCATCAAAATGAAAGTATTCACCGCATTAACCTTGGTGATATCTATTATTTCGAGGCAGTCGAGGGAAAAGTTTTTATGTACTGCAAGGATAACGTTTTTGAGGTAAAACAAAAACTATACGAATTAGAAGAATTATGTACGGGAAAAAACTGTTTTCGCGCGTCGAAATCAACAATTTTGAACATCACGAAAATTTCATCTGTTTATCCGACCATTAGTGGCCGATTCGAAGCGGTGTTGGATAACGGAGAACGTGCTGTTATATCAAGGCAATATGTGCCTATCCTAAAAAATATGCTTGGTTTGTAAAGAGGGATACATATGAATTTTTTTGAATTTGTGCAAAAGATAATTAAGAATTTCTTTATCATCTTCGCATCTATAATCATGATGATTACTTTGTTGCGACAAATGTTTTATCCTGACATGGCCTTTGCCTTTGATTTGAAGTCGATTTATATCATAATGGCAATTTCATTTTTAAGTGCATTAACCGGATTTATTTTATATTCTCCTAAAGATCTAAGCGAGAAGGAAATGCGAATAAGGATTATTATTCATTTCTTCACTTTGGAGATTTTATTGATTGTCCTTGGCAGCGCTCTGAATCTTGTAACTGATCCAACAGGTGTAATCCTTCTTGCATTGCAAATTGCCGTAATCTATCTCATAGTTCGTGTACTGTCATGGCAAAATGATAAAAAAGATGCAAAAAAAATTAATGAAAAACTAAAGGCATTAAAGAAAGACTTTGGTGAGTGATCAAAAAAATTAATAAGCAGTAGTTATCTGTAACAAATTAATTTACGGTAAGCATTAGAGCTTACCGTTTTTTTTGCATCTTATCGGCCTGTGGATACAACTTACCGTTTTCCCATATACATCCTCCCTTCCGTTTAATATGATGATTTTACAAAAAATTTTTCCAATGAGGTGGAGTTATGAATATGGGAATTTCCCTTTTATTAGTCGCTTTGATTTTTGAGATTACCTTTGACATCTATTGCATAGTAACAAAGAAAAACCATAAAAAAATAAAGAGTTGGATTAGAATTGCTATATTTATTGTATTTGCAATACTTACTGTTTCATCAGTGATTGTCTGGAGTTTTCGCTGGGTAATGCTTGCTATACTACTTTTCTTATTAGCTTTAAATGGTACAGTATCTCTTATCCATAAGAAAACGAATAGTAAACCATACAAAACTTCTAGCATTGTTTGGAAGTCCATTATGATGATATTGACATTTGTATTTGCACTTTCACCTGCCATTATCTTTCCACAGCATCCATCACCAAAAGTGACAGGAGAATATAAAGTTGCAACTGCTCCTTACACATATCTTGACAAGAATCGTATTGAGGAATTTACGGACAAAGGGGACAACAGATTTGTTAATGTAGAATTTTGGTATCCCAAAAACGCAGATGGAACATACCCTCTATTAGTGTTCTCACATGGGGCATATGGTATCAAGACAAGCAACAGATCTACCTATACTGAGCTGGCAAGCCACGGTTATGTAGTCGTATCTATCGACCATCCCTATCACTCCTTCTTTACTCGTTCAGAGGATGGAACAGTAACTATGATCAATTCGGATTTTCGCCATGAATTCGAAAAAAATATGAATAAAGGCATTTACTCGAATGAAGAACGGTACAATATCATTCAAAAATGGATGAAACTACGAACAGACGATATGAATTTTGTCATTGATACGATACTTACAAAAGTCAAAAGTGACAATGACCCGATTTATCAACATATCAATACAGAAAAAATTGGTGTGTTTGGACACTCAATGGGCGGTGCAGCGAGTGTTTGGTTAGACAGAGAGCGTAATGATATAAGTGCAGTTGTAAATATTGATGCCCCATTCTTAAGTGAGCTTGTTTATAAGAAAGAAATTGATGATTTTGTAGCAAGCAGCAAAGACTTTACGACCCCACTTCTTAACATTTATTCTGACGATGTTTGGGGACAGCTCGAAAACAACTCCATTTATATAGCGAACAAACCTAATAATGAACACTTCAAAGAAGCATATACTGTTCATTTTCAAGGGGCAAAACATTTAAGTTTGACCGATTTGCCGCTTTTCTCTCCAATACTGACAAATATTTTACAAGGAGGAAAAGCTGATATTGATCAATCTTACTGCATTGAAAACGAAAATGAACTAATTCTTAAATTTTTTGACTTTGAATTAAAGGGAATCGGCCATTTTGCTCCCAAAGAGACATATTGAATAAAGTTTCTGCCGTAATTTGCACTTGTCATCGATATTTTGGATACGGCGACCATGTCCTGTCAAATTTATAGCAAAGTATTATTGAGTCTTCTCTATTAAAGAACTTTTCTTTCATTTAAACATCTAAAAAGGCTTAGGAATAATCCCTAAGCCTTTCAATCTTTCTATCTAAAAAACAATTCAAGATAACGGTAGATACCAAAAGCAATCGGATAATAAACGCTTTGATATCAAACACATCATCTTGAACTGCCCAGCAAATTGCAACAATTATTTAGATTCTACATTCGCATCTTTCGAGTAATTATACTTAGAAGGATCCACTGGAGTATAACCTTTTGGCGTATAGAATCTCAACAAGTCACCATTCACCACTTTGTCAGATAATTCTAATTTACGATCTACATTATTTTTAAGAGTTTTCGCATACTCTAATTGACTATCATCTAGTAGTAAACCTGTTTTATTATCATAAAATTTCCCATTCACCGAATAAATAGTAGGACTGACAAAACCGCCATTTCTAAATGGTACAACTTCATCATGGTCTTTTGATAATAAGTCGGAACCAAATTGAACAAATTTTTGCGTATCAATTCCTAGTAAATGTAATAACGTTGGAAGAAGGTCTGTTTGGCCACCATAAGCATGGTTAGTTCCACCTTGCATTCCTGGAACATGTATAAATAATGGTACGCGTTGCAAATTAGCATTTTCATACGGTGTAATTTCTTTTCCAATGACTTGTTCCATCGCATCATTATGATTATCTGAAATACCGTAATGGTCACCATAAAGAACAATCATCGTATTATCATATAAGCCTAATTCTTTTAATTGATTGAACATTTGTTTGATTGCTTCATCTGCATAACGTGCTGTTTGGAAATAATTATCTACACTTGCATCTCCAGTATTAGCTTTATTAATTGTTACTAAGTCTTGATTCATTGTATACGGGAAGTGGTTCCCTACCGTAATAAATTTCGTATAAAAAGGTTGTGGTAACGATTTTAATAGACTTTCAGATTGTTTAAAGAATGGTTTATCTAACAAACCATATTCAGCCATGTTTTCTGAAGAATTCGTGTCATAGTAGCTAGCATCGTAGAAATGCTCAAATCCAAATGATTTATAAATCTCATTACGATTCCAGAAGCTTCCGTTATTACCATGGAATACAGCAGATGTATAACCATAATCTTTTAAAATACTAGGAGCTGCTTGGTACGTATTTTGTGCTTTTGTAATATAAGCAGATCCTTGTGGTAACCCAAACATAGAATTTTCCAGCATAAATTCTGCATCGGAAGTTTTACCCTGACCTGTTTGATGGAAGAAATTATCAAAATACATTGTATTCTTATCTTTTGTTAATGAATTTAAAAATGGTGTAACTTCTTCACCGTTTAATTTATAGTTGATAAGAAAGTTTTGGAATGATTCTAAATGTAAATAGATGACGTTCATTCCTTTTGCTTTACCAAAATATTCTGCATTCGGTTTGGCGTAGTTAGATTTTGTATAGTTCATCACTTCTGTAATATCACTACTATCCGCCAAAGCTCTCTGTGAAGATGCTTTCATAGTTTCTACTGAATCATAAATCGTATAGTTATACATTCCTAGATATTTCACAATATAGTTTCTATCAAAACCTCGAGATAATAGTTGCGGACGATCTGCTTCAGCTAATCCTAAATTTAGGAATGATATTGCTAATGCAAAAGTAATGATTGCCGTTGCTTTTTTATATCCAAAACGATTGTTTTCCTTTGGTATTCTTCTTGAGAATCGTAGGTAAAACATTACAAATACATCCACAAAGAACAAAATATCAAAAGGCTTTATTAAAGTAAGAACACTACCACCTAAATCTCCGAAGTTCTGCGTTTGGATAACTGTAGGTAATGTAATGAAATCACTGAAAAATCGATAATAAACAACATTGGCATATAAAAGAATAGACATCAGAGTGTAAACTACAACTAGTGATGTATATTTTCTCTTTCCTCTAAATAAAAATGATATTCCTAGAAACAGCATTGCTGAACCTAGTGGATTTATTAGTAAAAGGAAATGTTGAAGGAATCCTTCTACTCCTAGTTTAAATTGTGTTGTTTGAGTGATGTATGTTTTAATCCATAACATTAAAACAGCTAGTATATATATCCCTAAAAAGTTCTTTAACAGGGCATCTTTTTTACTTAATAAATTTTTCATTTTTGCACCTACCTTTTACTTACTTAAATTAAATTCTAGTTGTATATTAACTTAGATAATAAGTATATATTGCATTTTTAAAATTGTTACTTCACAATAGCTTTTTCCGCAACTATTGTATACTACTCCCCTTATAGACTTCTGTCAAGTTGTTAATATAATTGAAGATTACGGGGGATTTTAAACCATTGGAATACCTCATTGTTTATTCATTTTTCCCACTTAAAATCAACAATAGCAATTCTAAAACAGAATTTTAGTTTTTACAATTAAATTTTGTGACATGAAACTTATAATTTTGTAAGGTTTAATTTCATTGAACTACTCCCACTTTCGCTTCGCTTAGAAGTTGGAAATTCCTAAGAACACCTTCGTAACTGAAAGTTTGAATTTTATGTACATCAATACCCATAATATTACAGCACCAATAAAAATACCAGCACAGCACAATAATACAATAAACGTTCTCTCAAAAAAATTTTGAAATATATAAACCTCTATCTAACTACTTCTTATATAGAAAGAATTAATGGCTTCTCATCAAACCATAAGTTAAAAAACCCTGTTTGATTCTTTAACTAAACTGCGCCATAAGTAAAAAAGCATTTCAATTTTTTATAGAAACGTACCCGTAAAATTAAATCGTTTGAGTGAATACTAAAATATGTAGAATCAATTGCTATGAATACCTATTCCATCAAAACCGTCTCATTCATAGCAATTGCTCATTTGTTTACATTATTATTTTGATGAACTACCAGTTGATCGATTAATGGCTGTATTTTGTACTGATTGATTCATTTGTTGTGAAGACTGGTTTGTTTGTTCTTGAGGTTGCTTCGTTTGTTGTGAAGATTGGTTCATTTGTTGTAAAGGCTGAGACATTTGCTGCAATGGTTGTGCCATTTGTTGTATTGGCTGCATCATTTGTTGGGCACTCTGTAGATTTAATTTATTCGAAATATTTTTTGTAAACTGTTGAAGGGTACCATTTTGCAATACTCTAGCAACACCTATAATAACAGCTCCTATTACACTCCATGTAAGAAATCTCACTAATACACCTCCTTCCTAAAAAAATTTGAAACAGGTTTAGTATTGGAAATCAGGCTAATACTATACTGAACATTTTTTGGGTTATTAATGTTTTGATACTAACCAAAAAAAGGTACTAAAACATCTATACATAAAAAAAGATGTTACATGTATTCAGTCAATTATATTTAATCATTTGGTAATAAACGTACTCCTGAAGATGTAGTTAACACCACTTTTAAAGGTTTAACGAGGGGGAAGTTTCTATAGTTGATGGAATTAACAATATATTTACTAGTATTGTTCTACGATTAACAGAAAAGAGAGATGCTATCTCATTTTGTGAATGGCTTCCCTCATGATAAAGTTTTAGAATTGCTATTTTTTAAATATTTACTTTTACACATAAAAATATTCCCCATTAAATAAAGAGGGCACTGAAAAAGTCCATATCTTCTCACATTGCGAGGTATTCAACGATTTAATCGTTGAATACCTCGCTTTTTTCATTTGGCACTGTGACTCTACTGTTGTTTTCCGAAGCATTCCGCTCGCTTTCCGCGGGCGAGCGCCGAGCCTCCTCCTACGCTTCGCTTCGTGCGGGGATCTAAGATATTGTTGTGCCAAAAGATAATATACTTCGCCAAATCAATGAACTTGTTGATTTTTCATTCATTTTAGAAGAGTTAAAAACAAAATATTGTTTAGACAATGGACGTAATGCCATTCCTCCAATTCGTATGTTTAAGTACTTATTATTAAAAGCAATTTATGATGTATCAGACGTCGACCTTGTAGAGCGTTCAAAGTACGATGTGTCATTCAAATATTTCTTCGATATGGCGCCAGAAGATCCAGTCATTGATTCAAGTTCGCTTACAAAATTTCGTCGGCTTCGTCTTCGAAAAATGCAAAGTATGTCCAATGAGAGAGGGCTGTTATAAAGAAGGCGCAAAAAGTAAAACATATTCTGTCACAATTAAGTCGGATACACATGCCGAACAAGAGGCATTTCAAAATACGGAAGCATTTTATCAATTAGCCGCAAATCGCTACAAAGTAGAAGCGAAGAATAGCGAATTTAAAAAACGGACACGGGTACGATACGGCATCGACTGCGGGACTATTTGGCATGGAAAATCAAGGTGCTACAACGATATTCGCTGTCAATTTGAAACGGATATTAAAGCTACTAAACGAAAATGAATAAGAAATAATGACGAAATAAGGCACCTCCTGTTCAAAATTGAACAAGAAGTGCCTTATTTTTATCTGAAAAAGGTTCGCTTTTATGAAAACGTAAGTTTTTCAGTGCCCTCTTAAATAAACAGATTTTATTTTTTCATCTGTCTACCTAATGAGGAGCATATCAAAAATCGGAGGTGCAGTTTTTATATGACCAAAAATAGTGAAGAACTATAATGTTTAGTAACCCGAGATGTGCTAGAGGAGGTACCATCATGTATAGTGTGGTTGGAACCGCAAAAGAGAACAATTTAAGCCCCTATCATTATCTTTCTATATTTGTTTGAAACGCTCCCACTTTAGTGTTATATAACTTACCTCAAGCTTTTCTAGACCAAATAACAACTGGAATAAGAATTAAGGATAAAAGACCCCCTGCTAAAGATAGAGTTGCATAACTTGCATTAGCTACTACCATGCCTGAGAGAGCACCACCAGAAGCTCCTGCTAATGCAACTAAAACATCTATTTTCCCTTGTGTTTTTGCACGTGTGGAAGGTTCAGTCGAATCAACTATTTGAGCAGTACCACTAATTAAGCCAAAGTTCCAGCCCAATCCTAGTAAAGAAAGCGCTACGATTAATAGAACCATAGAATCGCTCGGTGCGAATGCTGCTAATAAACCTGCACATAACAGAGTCACTCCTGAAGCAATACTCATGGCTGTTCGTCCGATTTTATCAACAAGAACGCCTGTTACGAGCGATGGAAGATACATGGAACCTACATGAAAACCTATAACAATCCCAACCTCCGATAAACCATGACCATGATGTTTCATATGTACTGGTGTCATCGTCATTATAGCAACCATTACGATTTGAGTAAGTACCATAACCGTTGCACCGACTGTCAAACCTCTTTTATTGATAGCTTTTTGACTAAAGGATTCAACCTTATTTCCATATTCATTCTCACGTCTATCCGCTTCTATCATTTTTGCAATTTCTAATGGATCGGGACGTAACATAATAAATAGGACAAGACCTGCTAAGATAAATGCTGTTGCTGATAAGATAAATGGACCTGCAAGCGCCGGAACACCAATGGAAACAGCAAATTTACCCATAATATCTACTAAATTTGGCCCCGCCACAGCCCCAAATGTTGTCATCATCATTGTTGTGCTGATAGCCGTTGCTCGTTGTTTATTATTGGCTAAATCTGTCCCTGCATAGCGAGCCTGTAAATTTGTTGCAGTCCCAGCGCCATAGATTAATAGAGAAGCAAATAACAAAATGACACTATTCATCATGGCCGCAATGACTACACCAATTGCGCCGAGTCCACCGACTATAAAACCTGTTGATAAACCTGTACGACGCCCATAACGTTGTGATAGTTTCCCTACAATTAAAGCTGCACCTGCCGACCCTAAAGTAAATAAAGCGGATGGTACTCCTGCATAAGCATCCGTTCCTAGCATTTGCTGAGCTAAAAGTGCCCCTACAGTAATACCTGCTGCAAGCCCTGCCCCACCAAAAACTTGTGAGAGACTAACAACGATTAACACTCGCTTATATAAGCTCTTTAACTTTTCGGGTGAATTTATATAAGTCTCTGTGGTTTCTTGTGCATTTCCAAGCATCTTTCAACACCTTCTTTCTACTTTTCAAGAATTAAAACGTCACCATTTTGTCAGCCCATTCAACAACTTCAACACAGTCATCCATTGTAGAAATTGGACAAGTAGTTGTTTTATCTAGTAATCTCGATTTTAAACATGTTCCACAAGCTAAAAGGTCACCTTTTAATTCTTCAAATTTATTCATTTGATCTTTTACATTAAAACTTGGATGTTCAATGTTTTCACATTCTACAGCTTCACCCATTAAAAATAGCTTAACTTCATGTTCTTTCATTAATGCAGCGTTCGCGAACCTAAATGCATTCCACGCTTTCTCAGGTTCTTTTGTCTCCAAAATAATTCCTAGCTTCATTCTTAGTTCCTCCGCTCTAATTATTTTACGAATTGTAGCCATTCTTTAACGCCCTGTTCCATACGAAATGCATTAATTCCTTTTGATTTTAGAATCTTCACCGCTTCTGCTGACATTAAACAATAAGGTCCTCTACAATAAGCAACAACATCGCAATTTGTTGGCAAAGACGAAATCCTCTCTCCCAACTCTTCGATAGGAATAGAAACAGCACCAGGAATATGTGCCTCTTCATATTCTTCTTTCGGTCTTACATCCAAAAGTAAAACCTCACCTTTTTCCATTCGAGAAAGAAGTTCTGAAAATGTTATTCCCTCTAACCCAAGCTGATCATTTAAAAATTCTTCTTTTATTTGTTGAACTTGAATTAATTGCTTTTCTGATAAAGCATGCAATGCAATTAAAAAGTCAGAAATAACTTCATCCGCAAGTTCGTAAATGACGTAATTTCCTTCTTTTTTAAATTTAACCAATCTCGAATTAAAAAGGGTTTTCAAATGTTGCGAAACATTAGCAACTGACATTTCTGTATTTTTTGCTATAGCATCTACAGACTTTGGACCTTGTGATAAAAGATCAAGAATTTCCAATCGTTTAGGGCTTGATAAACTTTTCCCTATTCTTCCAAACTCTTGATATAACAAATCCTTTAAATTTCGTTCGTTAAGCATATAACCCCACCAATCTATTCAATTGATTAATTGAATAGTTGAATTATACTTCAACAAACCTGACCTCGTAAAATGTAAACTTAAATAAGTAGGAAGAACTGCCAAAAACAGTTTACAGATTTGACAGTCCTTTTTTTGTTTATGTTTAATGAGCATGCATAACAACACTCTTTTTCTTTGAATAAAGTAAAAAAGTTATGGTTAAACTTAAGCTAATAATACCAAAAACAAGTCCCAATCCACTTAAACCAACTAAATCTAGCATCATGCCTGTTGACAATAAGACGACCTGAAAGATGACAGAATCAATCATATTACGGAATGAGAAAAATCGCCCATGAAAATCTTTTGGCACTTGCTTTTGAAAAATAACCATCGTCGTCGGGAAAAAACAGCCTACTGAAAAACCAAAAACTCCAAAAGCCATTAATGCCAAAAATTTTATTTCAGAGAATATTAGCATTAGCTCCATCGAACCGATGATAAATGCTAATGTAAAAAGTAGTGTTCTAGTGTTCAGCCGTTCTGTAATCAATTTCAAACCAGCTGCACCTAGCATAAAACCTATACCCTCAACTGTATATAATAATCCTGATATTGTCGTTGAATGATGAATCTCAGAAATTTTCATAATAACTAAATTAAAGGAACCTAAAAATAATGTTGGAATTAACATTAAAACAAGTGTCATTAATACAACAGGGTGCTCTCTCACCATCGGTAACACTTCTTTAAAGTCTCCCTTTTCTTTAGCTGCTGATGATTGATTTGCAGTTTCATCTAATTGTAGGAAGTTCGTAATAACAAACATCATCATATAGACAATAAATGAAATAATGTACAACCATTTCAGCTCAAAGAAACTTAGCATGAATCCTGCTGCAGCAGTACCAATAATCCTTGAAATCGTTCGAGCATTCATTTGCCAAGCATTTAATGTAATTAAATCCTTTTCCTTAACAATCATTGGAATAATAGATTGTAGGGCAGGCATATAAAAGGCGGCTGCTATTTGCAACGTAATTAAAAAAAGAATCATCCAAATAACCGAATTTGTATAAAGAGCCATAAACATAAATAAAACACTAATAATTCGTCCTACACTAGCCCACTGTACAACTGTTTTCTTCATTGATCTGTCAATAATACGCCCTGCCAACGGACCTACTACTAAGCCCGCCAATATACCACAAGAAATGATTAATGATTTGTGAAAGTCAGAGGGTACAACCTCTTGCATAAAAGCAAGATTCCCTATAATCCCAGCCCACAAGCCAAGACCTACAACAAATTCACCTAATAAAATTATCCATACATTTCGATTACGCCACATGCTGTATCTCCTTGTTGTTTCATTTATTAATTAATAAATCGTAACAAAATTACAAATATTAGTACATAGTCAATTTACAATAATTTCATTCTTTATATGCATTAGGAATATTTTCTATTTATGTATTTATGAAATCTTGCTTAATAGTTATTTAATTATGAAATATCGCCTTTTCGAATCACATCCAAAAAAACACCGTTTGACTCCATTATCAAACGATGTCTATTGTAAACAAACGCTACTTTGTTTGTATAAAGCTGTTTAGTAAATTTTAATCGACAGACCCGCCATTTAGCATTTTGTGAGGAGCCTTAAAACTGACACTACGCAAGCTTTCAATTTATAATAATTTTCTTACAAGGCGGCGCCAGCCTATCCAGAAAATAATAACCACCATCCCTGCTCCAACCGACTCGGTCAGTTTCCATAAAAGTATAAGAATAAGCAAAATAATTAACGGAAGAATCGTTAGCTTCAAATCATCTAACTCTTTCATTCACGCATCCTTCTTTCTCATTCAACATTTGCTTTCTTTAAGGAAAAATAAGCTTAAACTTTATAAATTTTAACTATTTATTGATATTTTTTGAGAAAAATCATTACCCAAAATACTTTCAATAGCGCAAAGCCCAGCATTTCTAGTATAAAAACTGTTGGTGTTTACTCTCAAATATATATTTTTGTATAATTTTTAAGATGCAAAATCTCCCCCATCCCCCAATTAAATAACATGGCTATCGCTTATCTTCATCATATTCTGAAGGTAGCATAATGGAAACCTCATATTTTGTTATTTTCAATGATGGTAATGCATCAAAATTTTCAGTGTTTTTTTGTAACAGCTTCATCATCATGATGTAGCGTTCTAATAACAGCCGATAGCTACTGCACTGTGAGTCTTACAAAAAACATTCGCTTTCTCTCAAACAATCGTTCATCATATATTTAACCTTCCGCATATTTCAGCTGATACTTTTCCATTACTCGACTAAAGAACGAGGCTAGAACTTGCTGAAATAACATACCAAACACTACAGGCATAACCGTTTTTGCAGGGAAGTATGTAGTCGCTATTACAACCCCTACAGCAATATTACGCATCCCTCCTGTAAAAACGAACATCGTAACAATGCTTTTATCCTTCCAAAGTATATGCCCTAATACTAAACAAAAAGCATATCCTGATACAGCTAGTAGAAATACGACCAAAATAACACTAACAAGCTCCAAGTTAATATTTTTAATAAATGGAGCAATTGCACTACTATTTATCATTACAATACTAAATAAGCTAAGTTTTGAAAAAGGGGCTAATTTCTTTCCTAAAGTAAGCTCAATTTTACCTTTAGTAAACTCATTTAACGCTACACCTATAAGAGAAGGCACCACAATCATCCAAAGTAAATCTAGAACGAGACCAACAGTATCAATTTCAATTGTTTGCCCTACAACAATATGAAGTAATGCTGGAATAACAATGGGCGAAATGAGTGTATCGATTAAGATAATTGCAAGACATAATGCAAGATGCCCCCTACAAATACTGACCCAAATAAAACTCGTTACCCCTGTTGGTATAGCGACTGCTAAAACAAAACCAATTGTCAGTAGATGATCGTGAAAGATGATGTTTGATACTAAATAAGCCCAAATTGGCATGAGTAGGTGTAAAAATGCGATAACAATTAAAATAACTGTTGGGTATTTTTTAAGATTTTTTATTCCTTCAAAATTCATGCTTAAACTACCTGCAAATGTCATAAAAGCAAACAGCCACGGCACTAAAAATAATAGCTGATGCCCTACGTTCTCAAACAACACACCAACCACTAAACTAAGCGGTGTTAAAATAGGCATCCATTTTTGGAGGTATTTATTTAAACTATTCAACATCCCTTTTTATTCCTTCTTTCATTAAAGAATAATTTTCTATAAACTTATAGTAAAATAAACTAGAAAAATTTGCAGTTTTTATCCATATCCTTCAAACTATTAACATGATTAGAAAGAAAGGATGACTGAGACAAATGAAAAAATTAGTGTGCGCTTTATTGCTTCCCATACTTGTTGTGGTAAGTGGATACACTGTACAAGCTGCTGGCTTTAAAGATGTGCCAGAAGATCATTATGCTTATGAAGCTATCATGTGGGCAGAGGAATATGATATCGTTAATGGCTATGCAGATGGTACATTTAAGCCCAATGCAACAATCACAGAGCAACAATTCGCAAAACTACTTGCTAACTTTTATGAGCTTGAATCACCATATGATGAGGTAAAAAAGCAAACCCCTGCAGCAAACTGGTCTGATGAATTTTACAATCGACTTGCAAGCTATGGTGCTCCTTTAAACGGCTATTTCGATAACAATATTCGAGCAGCTAATGTGAAGCGCGGAGTTGTGGCACAGGCCATTACACATTTAACTAAAGGTAAAAGTGGGTTAGATCAATCCATTCAGTTTTTACTCGATTATTACATTTCCACTGGTCAAAACTTTCAGTATGAAAATCGCAATTTACAGAAGTTTTTTGGCGTAACAAATAATATGACACGAGCTCAAGTCGTTACAATGCTCCACCGTATGGATGAAAGAAATTTTTATGAAATTTCAGAGGACGCACAAGCAATTCATGAAAATACGAGTAATGCTTCTTTAAATACACGAGCGAAAAATGGCCAAAATCAGCTAGATAAAACAATGCAGCTGACAACACCTTCTAAAAGTGCTTGGGACGGTACCTATTCGTATTACTATAAGTGGGGTACAGGCTCAACAGATTTTAATCGCCGTGATGCCTATATTTCAAACGCAACAAGCAAAAACTTTAATATATTCATTACTTCAAATGATGGTACTGCTACAGGGAGTGTCGATGGGACAGCTACGATTACTTCTAGCACTAAGGCCGTGATGAACAAATCCTCAAACGGCAATCGTTGTGTATTAGAGTTTGAACGCCTTAATAATGCGCTTAAAATTACCGAGGTAGATTGTCGTACAGAGCATGATGAAGGCACTAATTTTTCTGGGACTTTAAAGAAACAATAGGTTTTCTATAAGTCCGACTGGAATTCAAAGGAACACCCTTGAGGTACTTTCATAAGTCACCATAATACCCTTCCATAGTGAAAAGAACTAAAAAGTGCGAAATGGATTAAAATATTCATTCGCACTTTTTTCATGCTCCTACAACTTCCTCAATATTTGCTTTAACAAGCAGTTAAATACTCTTAATTTAAAAGGTGAAAAAAAAGCAGCCTCAAGTTAGATATTACTAAAATGTGGTTTTAGCTTTATAAAATAATATTTAGGATTTACTTTTTCAAAACGATACGACATTGTGAAATCAAAAATATTCGCTCTCCTATTAGTAAATGGAGCTCTCTTTCCTACGGTGCTTCCTATTTCAGTAGCCAGTACCTTTTTATCCTCAGGTATAATAATGCTCCTAAAACTTCTTATATCCCTCCATGGCAATCTCTATAAAATCAGCGAGATACGGAGATATATGTTTATCCTTATGCCAAGCTATATCCGTAAAAATCTCTGCTAAATTCATTGATGTAGTCAGTTCTTTTAAACGGTGGTTTTCTAACTCCTGCTCCACCACCATTTTGGGTAAGAATGTAATGCCTAAGCCTGCCATCACACATTGCTTAATGGCCTCAATACTTGCAAACTCAATCATTTGTATTGGTTGCGCACCTTCCTTTTGCAGCTGTACTTCCAATTGATTACGGTAGGAGCAACCACTTTCCGTCAGAAGCATCGTTTCATTTGATAGTTGCTGTAAAGAAAATACATCTCTCCCCTCATCGCTGTTAGGAGGTGCACTAACAAATACTAATTGCTCTTGAATAAGTCGCTTTCGATGTAGCATAGGTGTTTCCTTATATGCATCTGTAATTAATGCTACATCGAGCTTGCCTGACTGTAATAAATCTTTGGCGATTTCAGTTGTATGTACAGGCTTAAAAATGATTTTGACTTGTGGATGAGATTTCTGAAATTGTTGTAAAATACTCGGCAGACGGTACACACACTGACTTTCCTGTGCACCTATTTTTAACACCGCTTGTGTTTGTTCATTTAATACAGCTTTTTTCATCTCCACGTTTAAATCTAGCATTTTTTGGGAATACTGTTGTAATCGCTTGCCCTCCTCCGTAAGGGTTATGCGTTTTCCGAGCCTTTCAAAAAGGACAACACCAAGCTCTTCTTCAAGAGATTTAATTTGTGCTGTAATACTCGACTGAGCATAATCTAGTAACTGTGCAGTCTGCGTAAAACTTAACGTTTCTGAAGCTGTTAAAAACGTTTGTAGCTGTTTCATATCCATCTTTTTCACCTCTAAATCGTTTTTTTTGATTCATCACATCGAAACATTCAGCTTTATCGATAATAAAAATAAGTTTACACTAGTTATAACCTAAAATGATAGAGGAGGATTCTTATGAACATTACCGCATTTATTGGTAGCTCTAGAGCCGATAGTAATAGTGAACAACTAGCTGACTATGTGTTAGAGGGCATTAGACATGAAAAAATAGATCTAAAAAATTTAACGATTGACCCCATCAACGATTTGCGTCATGATGACAATGGCTTTCAGTTTGTAGATGATGATTATGATCAAATTATCAATGCGTTTTTAACAAGTGATATCGTTATTTTTGCGACACCGATATATTGGTATAGCATGTCAGGAATAATGAAGAACATGGTGGATCGTCTGAGTCAAGCTATTCGAGATGAGCGTTTTCCACAGCTAAAAGAAAAACTACAAACTACCGAGGCCATTGTTCTTGCTGTCGGTGGTGACGACCCATATATAAAGGGCCTACCAATGATTCAACAATTCCAATATATCTTTGACTTCTTAAAGATGCCGTTCTCCTCTTATATTATTGGAGAGGCAAACAAACCTGGTGAGATTAGTCATGATGCACAGGCAATAGCACAGGCATCCATTTTAAATAAGAAGTTAAAATCACGTATCTATCCCATTTAAAAAAACGACCTAAAAGCATATCTGCTTTTAGGTCGTTTCATTATATTGAAAACAAAATGGTCGAGCAAATCTTGGTGAATTTTAAGGTATCCTATGAATTAATATACCTCTTCGGCAAAACGGGGGGTTGATTTCCGTTCCGACTGAGCGCTTTTATCGCTGACGCTTCGCTTTCGCACAGAGCTTCCTGGGGGCGTCCGATGAGCCTCTTCACTTAGCATGTTCTTCTGACATGTTAGCCCTATTTAAAGGAATAAAAACGAAACTTCAGTAATGTTTTATCTGTGAGAAAGCGAGTAACCTAGAAAAGAAATCACCCCCATTGCAAGCTGTTGTAATTTATTTGTCATTATTTGCACTCCTTTTTCTTTATGAAATAGCATTCATGAACACTCGTCTAATTTCAAGTAACAATTTATCATTAGAAAAATATAATCTTTATTTTTTCCATAAGTAATAAAAAAACGACCTCTTTTAATGGTCGTTTGTAAATTCGAGTTCTTTAGGTGGTTCCCCTTTTTTATTCATCAAACGCATACGAATTGGTTCGATTTTTAGTGTAACCATTTCATCATGATTACCAACGAAAATGCTTGTAAAAAATTCAGCTAACTTATTTTTTATTCCTTCCTCTAGAATTTCGGTTAGCTTTCCTTCAATCTCAACATACGTATCACCAAAGCCTTTGTTTTCGTATCCATATAATATATGTGTATACGGGTTTTTGCGAAGTTCTTCCATTTTTTCAGAATGTTTATTTGTCACTGTGTATAATACAAAGTCTTCATTTTGGAACGTCATATATCTCGAATAAGGTTTACCGTTCTCAACTGTTGCCATCGTTCCTATTTTTTCTCGATTTAAAACCTCTAATATTTCATCGCGTACAGAGCTCATGTTATTCCATCCTTTCTTATACCATTATATTTTGTCCTTATTTAGCTAATCTAACCGTATTTTTTGAAAAATAAGAAATGTCAATCTTCAAGGATTATTCTTAATCTATTGTTATAATAACTTTTTAGACAACATGAATTTTTAGAATGAGGGTTATAATGATGAAGGAAGCTTTTTTCACACGATGTCTGTTCTTCCTTACAGGCATTTTGGTTTTATCCTTAGGTATAACGTTGACTATTAAAGGGCAAATTTTTGGTGTTGGTTCGTGGGATGTTTTACATATCGGGCTAACTAAAACGTTCGGGTTAACGATCGGTACTTGGTCAATTTTAATTGGTCTAGCCATTTTAGCTATTGATATGGTAGTAACAAAGAAGTTTCCACTGCCAGGCACATTTATAGATATGTTTTTAGCAGGTATTTTTATTGATATTTTCAACTATTTACTTCCTGATATAGATGGCTTTTGGATGCAACTACTAGCTTATGTATGTGGCTTAGTATTACTTGGTTGGGGCTGTGGTATGTATATGGTGGCGAATTTAGGCATTGGTCCTCGGGATTCATTAATGCTTCTTATGGTCCATAAGTTTGGCTGGAGTGTTACACGCGCTCGTACAACGATGGAAGTATCAGTAGCTATACTTGGTTTTTTACTAGGCGGACCTATTGGGGTTGGAACAGCTCTAATGGCCTTTGGGCTTGGGCCAATTGTACAATTTGCTTTAACTTTTAACGAAAAATTATTTATGAGATTGACTGGCGTGAAAAGCGCTGTGGTATAAGCATTTAGCAACTTGCAGTATGTACGTAGTGATGTATTTCCGTTATCGCAAATCTATACAGCAGTTTATACAATAAACAACAAGGAGCCACTTACCAAGTGTAAGATAGCTCCTTTTTTTGTTTCTATTTTTCTGAATCAGATGGATTCTTCCCAGTAGCCTCGATTACTTCAGGGGTCCCATCCACCGTGTCCTCCTGCACATTTTCAGCGGCAGGTGGTGTGATCGTCACTAATGTATAGTCATCTTCCTGTAAAATTTCAAAGGAAAACTTTTGACGAATATTTCCTACATAAAGTGATGTTCCGATGGCTACATCAGTCACATCAACCTCTATTGTTTCTGGAATTTCAGTTGGATTTACTTTTATTCGAATTTCACGATTAGGCTGCAATAGGAATCCACCATCTGCAACTCCAATAGCTTTGCCGGTAACAATTACTGGAATATCAACCTCCAGTTCCTCTGCCATATTAATGGACTTGAAATCTACATGCTTAACATTGCCCCTTAACGCACAGCGTTGTACTTCTGTTAGTACTGCGTTAATCCGTTTACCGTCTACATCTAATTGAAAGACATTTTTATTACCAAATTGAGCTAATATTTTCGCAAATTGTCTGGCATCCAGTGATACTGCTGTTGATTCCATTTGATAGCCATATACAACGCCCGGAATAGCACCGTTCTGTCTAAGCTGAGTTAATGATGAATTACGTCCTTTATCGCGTTTTTTTACAGTTAAAACAGTATTCATCGTATTTTCCCCTTTCATGGAAACTAGTCTCATAAAAGGTTTTGCCCGTTCTATTGATTTTTATACATTTTATTACGGATCTTCAGATAAACATTTGTTTCTACATTAAATGTTGGGTTGAGCACAATATCTAGTTTTTTTCTGACGTTCTAGTGACTATCCAGAGATTCTTTCTGTCACTTTATGTATATACCTTAACAAAAAAAGCCGAGACGTTATGCTCGGCTAATTTATAATACTATAATCTTCCAGCTGCGTTCAAAGTCACTGCTAGCATTTTAGCAAACTCTCCACGGGTAATAAATTGATTTGGTAATAAATTTGTATTGATGTTTAGAGCACCAATTGCATACAAAGTCTCAGTATGACGCAATGCTTCCCCCTGAAGAGAGTAGCCATCCTGATAAGGTAATATTACATATTCCTCCTCTTGGACAAAATCCACAGCATCTAATGTTCGGCCAAGCATTAATATTGCCTGCTGGCGTGTGATTTTTCCATTTGGATCAAATGTAGTTGGCGATTTGCCGTTTATGATTCCTAAAGAATTTAAGGCACCAACATAGCCACTATACCAAGATTTTTTGGCATCAATGTCTTTGAATTGATTTGTCGGTATTTGTTGAAAGCTGAATGCACGAGTTAATAATGCACTAACTTGAGCACGGGTTAAGGATTCATTGACACCAAAATTATCAGCTGTTTTGCCTTGAATAATGCCCCTATTCGATAAAGTAGTAATGTACGAACTATATGATGATCTTCCTATATCACGAAAATATTTTGGCGGTGAATTATCAAATTTTAATTCTGCATTATTGTGAATAGTTGCAATTACTCGGTCATTTAAATCTCGATAAGCAACCGGCTCCATAATGCCTTTTTTAACAACTTGTTTTAAGACCCCATCCTTACCATTTTTAAAAATTTCCACTTCTAAAGGCTGACGGTTATTGACAATATTTGCCTTAATACTAAAAATATCTCCTTTTTCTGATGCATTAATTGTGGCACCATATGCAGAGTATACCGTCATATTTGGCGTTTTCATATGTACATAATTGGTTGGCTCTTGATAGGCATATGCCTGCATTGGAATGACCAATGATATACCTAATAATCCTACTAATACACCCTTTGAGATTTTTCCTTTCATCTTATTTCTCCCTTCTTTCCATCTAACATTATCATACTGGATTTAACTATCTAAAAGTATAGTATTTTTAGTGAAAAAACTATACTTCATTTATTCGGGCTTATGAACGGTTGAAGCGTAGTTCTATCATATACTTACAAAATTGTTACTTTATTATCTAGCAATAAGTGTAAATCATGAAGTTTTTTAATTTCATAATGTGGTTGAATATCGCTTGTATTTTCAATATTACGTATATTAAACCAGCATGTATCAATACCGGCTTGTAGTCCGCCTTTAACATCAGATGTTAAGGAATCACCAATAATCAGGGTTTTATCCTTATTTATATTATCGATGCGTTCAAAAACATAATCGAAAAAAGCTGGCATTGGTTTTTGATAGCCTGTTTGCTCCGAGATAAAAATGCCTTTGAAAAATTGTGCTAAATTGGCATCCACTAGTCGTTTATTTTGAGTAATTGTTTTACCATTTGAAACGACATATAAATCATGGTTTTCTGCAAGCTGTTCGATTACTTCGTAGGCACCGTCTACATAATGATGTGCCTCTTTCAAATATTTTTGAAAAATCGCTTCAAAATACTCCCCATCTACATCTAAATCAAATTCCTTTAAAGCAATCGAAAATCGAGTGTTATGTAATGTCTCTTTAGTCACCTCACCACGTTCAAAAGCACGCCACATAGATTCATTAATCTCTTTATAACGTGCAATCATAGCTCCGGTTGTTGCAATATTTTCCTGTTTAAATAAACGATCAAGTGCTGCATTTTCAGCTAAGTCAAAATCTAATAATGTGTCATCCACGTCAAACAATAATGTTTCATACTTAGTCATGTCATTTCCTACTTTCTTTGGTGCTGTATTACCATTTCACTCTTTCTATCATAACGTTTTTTCAGAAAAATAACAGTAAATTTCCCTATGCCTCTTCTTTACAGAATTTTGGGAAATATCATATGAAGAAAGGTGTGAAAATATTTCCTTAATTGAGCAATAAAAATGATCATCTTGCCTAAAAATTGCCCTTTCGATAATTTCATATTTGAAAATAACAGCGAATATGAGACAATAGATTGCTAGAAAGGAAGATGTACCAATTATGAAGATCCTACAAAAAATTACGCCCGCCTTTGATCCATGGGAAGCGTATTTAGATGTTGAACAACATGGGCATATGACCCTATCTAATATTGAATTCACAACAACAACTTTATGTAATATGCGCTGTGCACACTGCGCAGTCGGCTATACATTACAAACTAAAGACCCGGATGCTTTACCAATTGAGCTAATCATAAAGCGTCTTGATGAAATTCCACACCTTAAAACAATCTCGATTACTGGTGGCGAACCGATGATGTCTAAGAAATCCGTTCAAAACTATGTATTGCCTTTATTGAAATATGCACATGGACGTGGCGTGCGAACACAAATCAACTCCAACCTAACATTGGAGCCCGAACGTTATTTACTGATTGCACCGTATTTAGATGTACTACATATTTCACATAACTGGGGTACTATCGATGAATTCGTTGAAACAGGCTTTGCCATGATGGAGCGAAAACCGACTTATGAACAACGTGCAGCTTTGTTCCAACGCATGATTGATAACTCAAAAATGCTAGCAGAACATGGTGTAATGGTATCTGCGGAAACAATGTTAAATAAGAAAACTTTACCGTACTTAGAGCATATCCACAATCAAATCATCAATGAAATGAAATGCGCACGGCATGAGGTGCACCCGATGTACCCTTCAGATTTCGCAAGTTCCCTTACATCTCTATCACTTGAGGAAACTCGTGATGCGATTCATCATCTACTTGATATTCGAGATGAAAACACCTGGATGCTATTCGGTACGCTACCCTTCTATCCATGCAGTATGAATGAAGAAGATCAAAAGCTCCTAAAACGACTAAGAGAAGAAAAAAACGTGACGATGCGTAATGATCCAGATGGTCGCTCTCGCTTAAATGTTAATATCTTTACAGGTGATGTCATTGTGACAGACTTTGGCGACACACCTGCACTTGGCAATATTGCAAACGATGAATTACCCGCAATTTTTGATAAATGGATGGCAACAGATTTAGCTAAATCACTAAACTGTCACTGTCCAGCAGTAAAATGCTTAGGTCCTAACGTTCTTGTTCAAAATATGTATTATAAAGATACGAAGTTTGTTAGTGGCTCTGCTAAAGTGTAAAGAGAAAATGTCCAATGCATATATTTGCATTGGACATTTTTTTAGAATGTTCTATTAAGCCCTGATGTCAGTTGCTTTTCTTTGCCAACAACTATAAAACAAAGTGATACTGTATATGTGAGTTTTTTTATATCCTTATATAATTACAGCATTCCATTGAAAAGAATCATTTAAACTTGCTAATTTTCTTTTAATGGTTTTCTGTGCTTATTCTTGAGCTGAATTTAAACTTTTTATTCTTTCAATTTCTTCTCTCGATAAGCCTATTAAATCCATTATTTCTTCAATCGGCTCATGACGTTTAAGTAATTTTTTCACTAACTCTATTTGCTCTTGTTTACGCCCTTGCTCTAATCCTTGCTCTAATCCTTGCTCTAATCCTTGCTCCAGCCCTTCTTTCATACCCTCTACTTTTCCTTGTTCTCTCCCCTTATTGATTCCATCAATGTATCGAGCTTCTTCATCTAGGATATACTTTAACCGGGACTGATAAGCAAGAATTGTTTCAGGGGATTGGCTAATTTCTTCCCACGTATCAAATGCTGCACGTAAGTTTTCATCTTTCATTGCTAACTCCTCCAATTCACGATATATCTCTGCATATACTTTCTTTTTACGACCATCGACCATACCAAGTAGTAGCAACCATCGAATTAATATATCATCGAGAGCATTTAACTTTTCTTCTTGCCAAAGAGTAATAAACTTGTTCATCTCTATAAAGTGAATTTCCAACACATCTTCTTCTGGCATTAGCCTTGATAATATTCTGTCTTCATACAGATGATAAGTACTATGATAATCTTTGTTGTCTTTAAACATTGTAAAATTACATATATTGATCGTAATGGTTGGGCGTAATTCACTGTATCCCATACCTCTAACTAGTTGGGTTTCATACATTTTTGCCCAATAATATAGTGTTCTCTTTGTCATATCTTGCTGATTGGACAGTTGAATTTCCACATTGATAAAATCAGCATTTTGTGTTTTTACAAGAATATCGAGCAGTGATTGTTTATCGTCCTGATATTCACCGCCCAATTCTTGCTGAATAAATGTTACTTCTTTAATAGTATCTCGCCCTGTTAGCTTTAATACCGCATTCAAAAAGACAATCGTAATCTTTTTATTCTTATCGTTTCCGAACAATTGCTTGAAGGCAAAATCAACCTTCAAATCAAAAAACTTATCTAACGGAATTCGTCGTATTGCTTTTCGATTCATCAGGGATCACCTCTTCTTTATTACTATTATTATAGCACGGTCGAATTACTAAACCTCTTTAAAACATCAAAATCGTATTATTAATAAAATCTTAATTACTTATAGACCTAAACCCTTAATTTTATAAGTATAAATCAAAAAGCTATGTTCACTAAACTGATGAACATAGCTTCTCTTTTATTATTTTTACAACTTGATTATTTGCTGTACATCCTATTTCAACGATTGATAGTTTTCCCTAGCAAATTTGGAGCCGCTCTTGTTGTTTAGTAGATTAAATATTACACTTAAGCAATTCTCTTTTGTGCTAGTACTCACGTCGCTATTGCTGTGGTGTTCTTATTAATTCCTTTGCAATTAACTTAAACGTATTCAAGCGACTTTCTAGTGCGTATTGATTGCAGTTTAGCATCACTTCGTCAAATCCATAATGCTCTTGTTCTGTTACTAAAAATTCAGCGATTTCCTTAGGAGTTCCGACAAGATTGGCTTTTCGATTATTGACGATTGTCATTTTATCCAACTCCGTAAGTGGAAAATCCTTTGCTTCCTCAGGTGACATCGCTTGGATGATTTGTCCCTTCATGAGATGCAGACGTGTAATATCAATCGGCTTTGCCAAATATTCCGCTTCCTCTAGCGTATTTGCAACTGTCGCCGCATAAGTAACGATAATTTGAGGCTTCTCCATGTAATAGGAAGGTATAAAGTAATCTCTATACGTATCAAAAATATCCTTTGACATATTGCCAGTGAAAAACTGCGCATATGAATAACCCACACCGAGTCGTCCTGCCTGCATAGCGCTTTGACCGCTAGACCCAAGTAACCAAGCCTCAGGTAATTGGATATTAACTGGTGCCGCTATCACTTGATCATAGACGTGCTCGCCTGTTTTTTGATTATTCATCAGCTTTAATGTTATTTCGAGCTTATCGTATTGCTCTGTAAAATGTTGTCTTCGACCCTCTGCTAATGCATAAATAGAGGCATGATCACCACCAGGGGCTCTGCCGACGCCAAAATCTATACGATTCGGTGCCAAACCACTTAATGTTTTAAAAACCTCTGCCAGCTTATATGGAGAATAGTGCATCATCATAACGCCCCCAGTACCGATACGAAGACGTTTTGTTTTCGCCGCTAAGAAAGCAGCTGTAACTTCCGGAGCTGAACTTGCCAGTGAATGACTATTATGGTGCTCCGCTAACCACATACGATGATAGCCAAGTTCTTCACCTAAAAGCGCTATTTGTTCTGTACGCTGAAAGGCTTCCTCAGCGGTATGACCTTTTGGTATAGGCATTTGATCTAAAATACTTAATCTCATTGAAAACACCCTCTCTGACTCTTAGCACTCCCCTCTACTTTAATATAGGCAGTTTTTTAAACAAAGCAAAAGGCCTTACTCATAGGCGAGACGATTTGTATGCCATGTTTCATAAACCATGCCAATAAGTAACCGTTTTTGTTCGGGATTCAATACGACATCATTAAATTTCATTGCAAAAGCAGTAAATTGGTTCGTTTGTTCATCCACTACGAACTGTAAAATTGCATGCCCTTTTTCACCTTCAAATGTAATATCACCTGATAATTCGACAACATGCTCGCCTGTTTTTGCCTGGTAATATCGCCAATATGGTTCAAAAAAAGCATAATTAAATGCATTACGAACAGATACATCTGAAAAATCCCCCAAATACCCTTCTTTTACTGTATCGATATACTCATTATCGGTAATATCTTTTTTGGCATTATAAACACATCCAACAAGTAGCCCCATAAACACAACACAAATAAATACTCTTATATGATTCCCTAAACTCAAATGTCATCACGTCCCCTTTACGCAAAAAACATAATCACCTACATAATACACCAAAATATACACACAAAGTAGAATATTTTTGATTTTTATAGAATTTTAAAATATTTAAAGATATTTAATTCTCGAAATTAATAGAGAAATACTATTTAAGCTATTTACAGTCACTATTCATTTCGCTACTATCAGATTATTATTATAGAAAAGAGATGACTGCTGTGCCTTTTGATTTAGATGTAAATATTTTACTCATCCTTATTTTTTTTGGCTTTCTAGCCGCATTTATCGATTCTGTTGTGGGAGGCGGCGGGCTTATCTCATTACCTGCTCTTATGTTTGTTGGTCTCCCACCATCTGCAGCCGTGGCTACCAATAAGTTAGCAGGAACTATGGGGTCATTTACAAGTACTGTGACATTTTATCGCTCTGGAAAATTGGATATCAAATCAGTTTATAAGTTGTTCCCATTTGTTTTTATAGGTTCAATGATCGGTGCATGGATTGTCCATCTTATGGATCCTAGCGTTCTAAAACCGCTTATGCTTGTCATGCTAGCAGTTGTGGCTATTTATACTATTTTCAAAAAAGACTGGGGTAGCATTTCTACCTATAAAAAATTGACACCTAAGCGTTACGCATTTTTTGTGTTGATCATTACCTTCATCGGCTTCTATGATGGCTTTTTAGGGCCAGGGACAGGCTCGTTTCTACTATTTGCCTTCTTAATAGTTGGCTTTGATTTTTTAAAATCAGCAGGCAATGCCAAATTTTTAAATTTCGGAAGTAATATTGCCGCCCTTCTTATGTTTATATACTTGGGGCAAATAAATTATGCCTACGGTTTACCGATGGGACTTGCACAAATTGCAGGTGCAATTGTTGGTTCTAAATTTGCCATTAAACGTGGTAGCGGGTATGTACGTAATTTATTTATCGTTGTGACAATTCTATTACTTTTGAAAAATACATACGACTATTTTTCATGATTGATTCGTTATATCTTTAAAAACCAATTTAAGCGATGCAATTATATTGATTGCATCGCTTAAATGGTTTTAGATAAATATGTTGTTTTAATGTGACACTACTTTACAATCAAAAATAGTAAATTCTCGATTTGTGTATAGGCTTAAATATACCAACTTTATTACTCTCTGATTCTTCAAAGAGATAGAACATATAAGATACTTTTAGGTTCTTCTAGAAAATCGCCAGGAGACTATTTCTTCGATTGAATTCCACTTATTCAGATACTCTTCCTCCAGCTTCAAATAGCACCCGGTCAATATTATTTGTAATTGTGACCAATTTACCTTTTCCCCTTTCTAAGCAATAATAAAAGGTTTATAATTTGCTATGATTTTTCACCAAAATAAAGTTTAAAACAATATGCAACATTATTAATAAGGAAAAGTGAAACTATAATCAGCAGAGGTTTTCTTTACCCTACTGATTATTCACAAATCCGGTTTTTATAGGCAGTTAATGTGGGATAAATCACCATATACAAATTACTTATCTTTAATGTTAACAAAATAAGACAAGTTTTTATATGCTATCAACTTTTTTTCCCCCTTCACACGTCTAGTAGTTGTATACAAATTGAAAATGTTAAAAAGGGGCTTCTTAGGACATGAAAACAAGAAATGCATTTCAACACGAAGACGTGTTTGTCCAGTTTATTCGTGAACAGAAAGAACGGTTTTATTTGCTCGCGTATAGCTATACGAAAAATGAACAGGACGCACTTGATGTTGTACAAGACAGTATTCAAAAAGCAATGCTTTCTCTCGATCGACTAGAAAATGTCGAGTATATGAAAAGCTGGTTTTATAAAATCGTCGTACGAACAGCAATAGATTTTTTACGTAAGCATAAACGCTTACAGGTGACAGACGATGATACATTGCAATATTTAACACCTGCACAAGAGGATGTCTACGAAAACGTTGATTTAGAGCATGCGTTAGATGAATTACCTCTAATGTATCGTGAAGTTGTCATTTTACACTATTTTGAAGACTTAAAACTCGCTGATGTTGCAAATATCCTGAACATTAAGCTGAGTACTGCTAAATCTCGTCTTTATAAAGCGTTAAAGCTATTAAAAATTCAATTGCAAGATGTGAAGGGAGAAACAGCACATGGATGAAAAATTAAAAGAACTAGAAAAACAATATAATGAGATATCTATACCAAAGGAGCTAGATTTTGTGGTTGAAAACGCACTAAAACAAGGTAAAAAGAAGAGAAAAAAACGAGCGCCAAAATGGTTACTTGGCTCTGCAGCGGCAGCAATGCTTTTTACAGCTGGGTTAAATGTCAGTCCTGCAATGGCACGAACACTTTCAGAAATTCCTGTTGTTGGTAGCGTCGTAAAGGTTTTAACTTGGACTAAATATGAAGTAAAAGAAGAAACATTCGATGCTGACATTAAAGTACCTTCTATTGAAAATCTAAAAAATAAAGATCTTGCTAATAGTTTAAATGAAAAATACCGTTCAGAAGGTAAAGCTCTTTATGATGACTTTGTTTCTGAAGTTGGTTATGTAAAGGAAAATGGAGGCGGTCATGTAGGGATAGACAGCGGTTATGAAATCAAAACTGACAGTGACCAAATATTATCGATTGGCCGTTATACCGTCAATACAGTTGGATCATCTTCTACAACTATGCACTACGACACAATTGATAAAAAAGATGAAATTTTAATTACATTACCGATGCTGTTTAAAGATAAAAATTATATTAAAACTATCAGTGAAAACATTATTAAACAAATGCGTGAACAAGCTGCATCCGACCCAGATAAAAAGTACTGGGTAAAAGGAGGAGGTCTCCCTGATGAAGAAGTTATAGATGGATTTACATCTATTAAAGCTGATCAACAATTCTATATTTCTGATAAAGGTAAACTTGTTATTTCCTTCGATAAATATGAAGTAGCACAAGGCTATATGGGCGTTGTAGAATTCGAAATCCCAACGGATGTCCTAAAAAATGATCTTGTAAGCTCGAAGTATATTCATTAATCATTTGCTAATAATGTAAAACTATAATATCCGTGGGGGTTTTCTTTATCCCCACGGATTATTAGTCTTCACCAATCGAACTTTTACGAGCAGTTTTACCCGTACCGCACTTCTTTGCTGTGGGAAAAAACTGCTCGTCAATGCATGAAAAAATATAACTCTAAAATACGAGGTATTTGACATTTCAATCGTCAAATACCTCACTTTTTTTCTATGAAAAACTTTTCACGAACGAGGTGGGATTACGAAATTCACGAAAAGTTTATTTTTTTATTTCTTCTTTTCAGCGTAGTTTGTCACGCTTATAATCCTCTTATTTTTTGTCTAAGCTAAAATGTATCAATTAACGTTAGAGGGTTTTCATATGAAAGGCGTAGGAACAATTAGTATTTTACATGTTATCTTCTTATCTATGACTGTTATTGGCTTAAAAAATCATGTAACAATTATTCCCCCACTACTAGACGTCGTAGGGAGAGATGGTTGGGCATCTGTATTATTGGCTGGAGTTATTATATTCTTCTGGCTATTTCTTTTAGTTTATATTCAAAAAAAGACGAATCAGGAACCTATTAGAGACTGGTTAGATGGGAAAATCGGCAAAATTGGCTCTACAATTGTCATTTATATAATTGTTATTTATTTACTCATTTTGGCTGCTTTTACAATGGTTGAAACATTGCAATGGGTAAACACAACATTTTTACCTCAAACACCAGCCATTATATTATTACTCATTTATACAATTCTTTGTGTTTTACTCGTTGCAACAAGTTTACAAACCATTGTAATTTTAAACGTCTTTGTTTTATTCGGTGTAGTAGTCTTTGGTTTTTTTGTAGCATTTACAAATATACAAGTAAAAGAATACGAGTTATTACGTCCATTTTTTGAGCATGGATTCACACCTGTTATGAAAGGAATGATATATCCGGCATCAGGATTTATTGAATTAATCATGCTTTTATTTTTACAGCATCAATTTAGCGACCGCATTCGTTGGTATCATTTTGGCATCATGCTTTTAATTATAATGGGGCTTACTTTAGGGCCACTCATGGGCGCAATTGCAGAATTTGGTCCAACCGAAGCAGCAAAGCAAAGATATCCTGCCTACGAAGAATGGGGACTAGTATCCATCGGTCGCTATATTGAACATCTTGACTTTTTCTCTATTTACCAATGGCTTACTGGTACATTTATACGAGTCAGCTTCCTCTTATATGTTATAGCGGATTTATTGAAAATGACCGGGGATCCGAAGCAAATATGGAAAATGATAGCTCCACCCTTCTTTCTACTTTGTCTACCACTAATTATTTTAAATGAAAACATATTTCTAAAGGTGAAAGGGAACTATATATTGACAGTTACTTTTATTTTCTTTTTGCTTTTGTCAATTTTTTTCGTAATAATAGCTTTCTTTTCAGGTAAGTCTTCTAAAAAAGGGAAACCTGAAAAACAAGAAATGGAAAGTGGTGAATCATAATGCCTCAGCAGGAGAAGGCTATAGACCTAAACACCTTAAAAAAACTATTTCAAAAATCAGCAGATATTCAATTTCAGGAATATACATTTAATCAACATAAGGTTCATTTCATTACCTGTGATGCGATGATCGACCAACAATTGCTCAATGAAGTCATTATTCGGCGCGTTCAATTTCTTTATGATCATTTAGATGAGACATCCCTTGAAGAAAATATTACAAATCAACTTCATATCCCGACTCTTAAAAAAATCAAAGATAAAGAAGAAGCCATTACCTATGTATATACTGGTTTCCTACTGCTTTATTTTGAAGAGGAAGAGCTTTTATATGCTAGTAATGTTGCTAAAAAGCCTAATCGAAATCCCGAAGAAACGAAGATGGAGGTTCTTGTTAAAGGGCCAAGGGATAACTTTATTGAAGACATCCGCGTCAACATTGCACTATTACGAAAACGTTTACCTACAAATTCATTTTGTGTAGAAAAAGTGGAGTTAGGGAAACGTTCAAAAACAAGCGTGGCCATTCTTTATTTTGACGATATTGTCGATATGGATATTTTACACGGAATTAAAAAGCAATTGGCAGCTGTAGATACAGATATTGTCTTTAGTGGAGATGTCTTAATGGAGCGAATTAACAAAAACTCAAAGCTTTTCCCAAAATTCGATTACACTGGACGACCCGATTATGCAATTCAGGCTCTAATTAGAGGACGTTTTCTCATTTTTGTCGATGGTGTAGCATATGGCATCATCACACCTGTAAATTTATTTTTATTATTAAAATCTGCCGAAGATAATGAATACCCCATCGTTTTCAGTTCTATAGAACGACTTTTGAGGATTTTTGGTATTTTAATCGGTTTGCTGTTGCCTGCATTTTGGCTCTCTCTGACGACTTATCATCAAAATCAGCTACCATTCCAGCTTTTGGCAACAGTTGTCCAAGCAAAAACAGGATTACCTCTCCCCTCCTCTCTCGAAATGTTAATAATGCTACTAATGTTTGAATTGTTTCGAGAAGCTGGCTTACGTCTACCTTCAGTTATTGGAGGTACGATAAGCGTTGTGGGAGGTTTAATTATTGGTGATGCAGCCATTCGCGCAGGCGTGACAAGTCCAGAAATGATTGTGATTATAGCGATTTCTACGATTGCCTCATATACTCTTGTTAACCAATCCCTTGTGACAACTATCAGTTTATTGCGTATTATGTTCATTATTGCCAGCGCTTTTTTAGGTTTATTCGGATTTTTCATATCACTATACCTTACACTTCTTTACTTATGTAATATCCGGATCTATGGCTACTCTTACATGAATCTTGCAACAGATTTAAATTGGGCAACGATTAAAAAATCGATCTTCCGCCTATCACCAAAAGGCTACACTGAGCGTAACAAAGCACTTGCACCCCAAGATAGCTCTCGTACCTCTAGCAGGAAGAAGCAATGAAAAAAAATTATTTTACTAACAAGCTTAGCTAGTTCACTACTTCTTACAGGATGTTGGGATGTTACCGACCCCCAAAGAATGTATTATGTTCATGGCCCTGGTATAGATTATAAAGGCGATCAGTATGAAGAAGCATTAGCTAAAGATATTGATATTTATCGCCTTTCTGAATATCTATATCGAAAAAATGTGAAATTGTGAAAAAAACTAGAGAAGGATGGCAAGATCCCATTAACACCTAGTTCTATTAGTAAATTAGAAATAGACGTTAAAGTAAATTCTGGCCGTAAAAACTTTTGTAGAGACAATGAAAGAATAACATCCGCCGGGGATGAGCATCAGATTATTAACAACAATTTACTATCACCTAAAAAATTTTGCTTCATTTTTTTATTTGCAATTGACTTTAAGCATGCTATAATGCATTTATAAAGAATTGAATAGCTTTTGACAATTTTGTCAAAGGGGAGTAGCTAGCAGGTGCGAACGAAGCATCTGATTTCACATTCGTCATTACATGGTTATTTACCATCGGGTGTGAAGGCATATCTTGGCGTACATGATATTTTTCTGTGCAGCTTACAGTTAATTGCTTAGCAAGACCTTTGCCTATTTTTTAGGCAGGGGTCTTTTTATTTTGCCTAAAAAAGCGAAGGATACGTTAAAAGCAGTTTATTCATTCTGTTCTTAGTATATAGAGGAGGAAATAAATTTGGAAGCAATTTTATTAGAATACGCGTGGGTTCTCATCGTATTAATTGTACTGGAAGGTTTATTAGCTGCCGATAATGCTGTCGTTATGGCCGTAATGGTTAAGCATTTACCAAAAAATCAACAGCAAAAGGCACTATTATATGGTTTAGTGGGAGCATTTGTTTTCCGCTTCGCTGCACTATTTCTTATCACCACTCTTGTTAATTTCTGGCAAATCCAAGCTATTGGTGCTGCATACTTATTAATCATGTCTGGCAAGCATATTTACGATTCACGGAAAGCCGCACAAAATCCGGAGGAAATTCAAGAGCCTAAAAAACAATCTGGTTTCTGGATGACCGTACTGAAGGTTGAGTTTGCTGACATTGCCTTTGCCATAGATTCAATTTTAGCTGCTGTTGCCATTGCAGTTACACTACCTCATATCGGAAATTTTGATATTGGTGGCATTAATGCAGGGCAATTCGCAGTGATGTTTTTAGGTGGTATTATCGGTGTTATTATGATGCGTTTTGCGGCTCGTTGGTTCGTGAAAATTCTCGATAAATTTCCATCACTTGAAACAGCCGCCTTCTTAATCGTTGGTTGGGTTGGTGTAAAGCTGGCTGTTCTAACATTAGCACACGAAAAACTAGGTATTATTCCACATGAATTTCCACACTCACCACTATGGAAAACTATTTTCTGGATTGTTTTAGTTGGAATTGCCCTTGGTGGTTATTTAGTTGGTGTGAGAAACCAAAGAAAAAATGTAAAATAACAGAAAAATATCACCTAGTTCTAGCGAAGACTAGGTGATTTTGTATTACAAAACTAAGGATACTGGCACCCAGTAGACGGAAATTGCAGAACGAAATCGCCCCGATATTATGATAATGATACAAATTTTTTTGATCGAATCTTTTTCTTAATTGACTCGTATGTTAATACATAAAAGTTATTTTATAAAAAGAAAGGATTTTTCTATATGGTTTATGCTAAAAATCAAAACTTAAACAAAATTTTAAAACACTTTGCTTTTATGTGGGTATTGACAGTTGTCGGAATGTACATTGCAACATTATTACCTCCAGCTATTGTCATGCCTTTATCCATTATTGCTATTGTACTTCTTATCATCGCCTGCTTTGTACGAAGTCTTAAGCTTGCTAATTCCATTATGTATACAATCCCCTTTTTAATGGGAATATTACTATTTTGGACAACACAATTTTACATTACAGAGCTAGGACAGCAGCTTGTTCTACTTGTTTTCGTAGCAACCGTAGCAATTTTCATTGTGCTAGCACTAATTGGTATGATGATGAATAAAGACATTTCCAATTGGGGAAGCTATTTATTCACTGTATTAATCGTCGTAATTGTATTTTCACTAATCTTTATGTTTATCCCTGTTAGCAACATGGTCGCATTGATTATTGCGGGAATTACTGTACTACTTTTTAGTCTCTATACTGTTTATGACTTTAACAAAATCCGACATAATCATGTGTCAGATGCTGAAGTCGTTGGTATGGCTTTAAATCTTTATTTAGATTTTATTAATTTATTTGTCAATCTTTTAGAAGTCATTTGGCGTTTAAAAAATATAATTGATTAAACTTTCTAATTGAGAATAAACATCAATTAAGTTTTGCAATACTGCCTTTCTTCGCTGTATACTATAAGAGAAGCAACAGGTATTTACTTCAAAGGGAGGAAAACTTTTATGTTATCTGAAAAACTACACACAGCACTAAACGAACAAATGAATTTTGAATTTTACTCTGCGCATGCTTATATGGCGATGGCGGCATATTGCACAGATCAAGATTACGATGGCTTTGCCAACTTCTTTTTAGTACAGGCTGAAGAAGAACGCTTCCATGCGATGAAATTTTATAACTTCCTTAGTGATATGGGCTACCGCGCAACAATCCATGGCTTCGATAGCCCAGATAATCAGTTCGAATCTATTTTACATGCCTTCAAAACTGCCCTGTCACACGAGAAAGAAGTGACTCGCCGTATTTATAATTTATCGGATATCGCTTTAGATGAGCGCGAGCACGCGACAATGGCTTTCTTAAAATGGTTCATTGACGAGCAAGTGGAAGAAGAATCAACGTTCGACACATTAATCCGTAAAATTGAACGTATAGAAAGTGATTCTAACGCGGTCTTTATGCTTGACGCTGAATTAGCGACACGTTCATTTTCACCTGATGCTGAAGCTTAAAATTTAATATTAAATTGAGTCATTTTTTCCTCCTCAATGTTATAGTCGTACTTAACATTAACCCAGGAAGAATAAAAATGACTCTTTTCTTTACATATTTATATGGACTTAATCAAAGCTGCTACTATAATTAAGAAACCCTACTTCTTCGTTTGGTTTTAAAAGCAATAGTTGTTCTGTACCCTTTAAGTAAAATAAAGGCGCTTCATCATTGACATACGGTTCTCCTAAATCTTTATACCATTTTTCATTCAGCTGATTAGGAAAAAATTCAAACGAAATGTTTTCAATTTTATCGCCCATACCTATATAAGAACAATATTGCGTCTCTATATCTTTTCCTGTACTATCCTTCAAGTAATAAATATTACAGTCTATTTCACCATCTACAGTTATGTACTGTTCTCTCTTAGCTGGGTTTCCTAACTTATTAACTACATCTTTTCTGGAATTACCTAAAGTAATTCCACTTACCATAAAAATATTCTTTTGTTTATCAATCTTAATCATAAATTTATCTTGTTCAAATAATTCCACCAATGATTTATTAAACTTTTCAGCTACCTTTTGTGCTGAGTCCCCATTACTATTAACAGTTTTTATATCTGCCTTATTTTTGATTAGTTCTTCAACAACTTTTTTATCCCCATTTATTATCGCTAAATATAATGGTGTTTGCCCTTGTCCATTGAATCCATTTACATCTGTTCCCTTTTTTATTAATTCTGCTAGAAAAGTCAGATTATCTTTTTTATTATTAAGGAGAACATGGATTGCATTATTTCCAAATTTATCAACCTTATTAAGGTCTAGTCCCTTATCTATAAATATTTGAACTATCTCTTTATTTTGAGTAAGAATAGCCGTTTCGTATGTATTTTTACCATCTATATTCACTCTCTTTAAATCAATGTCTAGGTTTAATAATTCCTTGATTAATGCTGTATTGTTTAACTGCTGTAATAAGGCAACTTGTACAATATTGTTTCTCTCATTATCTACATCTTGAAGACCTACTTTCATTTCATTAATTAGGTATTCAATCATTTCTCTATTCCCGGTTTTCATTGCATAAAATAGGACGGTATTCCCCATCTCATCCTTTACGTTCATATCAACTCCGAATTTATGAAGTTCTTTTAAAATTTCATATTGTTCATTGATGACTGCAACATGCGCAAGGGTATGTTTCTCTTTTCCAACCTTGACACTTCCCATTCCTTTATTCATTAAGGAAATAGCTAAGTTTTTATTAGGTAATTTGATGGCTTCACTTATTGGATTTTCACCATCCCTATTTACAAAATTAACATTTGCCCCGTTTTCAATCAAAAAATTTATATCGTTCATATTTTGGCTTTTTACTGCTTCAATTAAAGAGTTATCCTTATCTTTCAATAAAAGATAATTTTCCCATGAAAATGTAAACTTTGTTATAAAGCCATAACCTGCAATAGCAATAAGCAATAAGAGACTTATCAATACAGAACTATATTTAAAGATTTTCTTTACTTTTTTCTTAGATATTTCACGTTGACGTTCTATTTCTAATAGTTCTTTCTTTTTATTTTCTTCCACATGTTTTTCATATAGTTTAATATGTTCATTTATTGTTTCTTCATTACTATAAATTGAAAGAACATGATCTTTTTCTCTTTTGCATCGCTTACATGTTTCCATATTCTTTAAGTTAAGACGTCCACATACACATGTCCATTTATCATTCAATATTTGTGAATAATATTTTGCATCATTTCCTTCATGTGCTTTCACAAACGTTATTTGCCTCGGGTTATTAATTTCTTTTAGTTCTACTTTCTCTAGCTCGGTTTCAGTTTTAGTCCATGTAGTCTCATCATTAAAAAGTACTTTATCAATGACTATATCTATGTTTCTTGCATGTAAAAAATTATCTAATAAAATTTTTTCATTGTCACCAAATGCTTGGTTAGGACCTATTGATTCAGTTAACTGAAGTTTATATTCAAGGCTATTAGATTCCCAACCAACTGGCTCACCAAATTGATCAAAACAATAGATAGTAGCATTAAAGCCTTTAATTCTTTTTTCTGAAATGTTATTAAATCTAAATGAACAATAAACCTTACCCGTTTCTTTACTTCTAAAAAGCTGATACTCAAGCATTTCGATTGGACAATTTATATTAACTAACATACAATTCCTCCGATTAATTTAACAACTCAAATTCCTCTTCTTTAGGCTTCACATTAGCTTTTAAACTTATTTCTTGGAGTAATGAAATAATTTTCGCAATTGCTAAAAAGAATATTCCTGTTACTACAAAAGATATTGCTGATACTAAAGTAGTAGTAAGATGAGATGTATAAACATCTTTTAATACAAAATATTTTTCTTCTATAAGGTTATTATCATATATTGAAACAATATCTATTATATACTAATTATCTATTATTTACTACGCACTCCAGAATACTTACCAGGATAATTTACACAATTTTTCTCTAGTACTTTATTCACTATTAAAGTTTGTACTGTTTTTAATCCCAATTAATGAAACATCACAAAATATAAAAAAATGCCCTAAAAGTTTAAATTACTTTTAGAACATTTTCTTTTAACGTTTATTCTTCATATTGAATATCTAATTTTTTCGGAATTTCTGGTATATCGTTTGATTTTACATCCGCTTCTGCTAAAGCTAACGTATGTAATGGATATTTTCTCTGAGCATCAAAAGGAATCGCAGTACTTTCCATTTTTTTGTTCATCTGACTACGTGCAAGTAGACCATTATTAGATAAATCAATGCTCATTATACTGTTAATCGTTTCTTTTAGCATACCAATATCCTTTTCTTTAAGTGGCATTTGCTCGTCCATTAAAAATGGTTGAATATTTTCTTTAATATAGCCCTGTGCCTCAATCAAACAAGAAAATTCATTTAATTTGTTAGCGTATAATTGTAATTGGCGCTTTTCTTTTGAGCGTTGTTGATTAAGCTCTTGCACTTTTTGCTCAATACTCACCAAACGATTTTTCGTTATATCCATAAGATATCTTTGTATTGAATCAATGGACTGAAGCATTATTGCCTCCGCTTCTTGCACTTTTTCAAATTGCGCAATACAAAGAATTTGCTGCTCATTTAACTTGTTAACTCGTTCCTTGAAAAATCCATTTTGTGTATGCTGACCAAAGATAGCTTTCATAAGGCCTTTTCCGTGAATTTTTTTATGCTGAGCGTCCAATCGATCATATTCACGTATATATTCGCTATGCATATTACGATATTCTCGTAACATTTGTTGATAAAAAATAGCAGTTTCTGTAAAACTTTCCACAACTTCATCTTGTAAATAATCATTTTGTGAGATGGTTTGTAAAAGTTGGTATAATGTTTGAACATTTTCAAATGTATTGGCAACCTGTTCGTATTCTTGCTCATATTCAGTCACAATCGCTAAATCACGTTGATAGCGTGAAAATTCATATTGTGAATCGCCTGCATATTTTTCAATGTTCTCAACAGCAGATTGGAAAGGATCTCTTTGTGGAATAACAGTTAATTCAAAGCGGAATCGTTCAAGCCATTGCAAGAAGCGAATTAAAATGCCATACGTTTTCTTATCACTATTTTCTGCAATCCGATGAATTTCTGAAATTAATTGTTCGTACTGACTATTTTGCCAAAGCTCATCACTATTAGTCTGTTTAGCTTCGATCGCTTCTCTAGCAGAGATAGCAACAAAATCACTTATTAAATGTCCATATCGTTCTCTCTCAGTATTGATAAACGTCTTCGTATTTTCATTTGAATCAATGGCATTGATAACACAAAGAGGCTCAACACCTTTGTTTTTTAACGTTTCCATCAATAATATTTCTGGATTAATAGCCATCGAACCTGAGCGTAATACCCAAAAGATTTCGTCGACACGGTTCATCAATGATTCTGGGAAGTAGGCCATTTCTCCTCCCCCAGATTCTAATGAAACAGAATCAATAATTGTCACTGATTTTAATAAATCATTTTTTAAATATACTTCTAGGTAATCTAAATGTTCTCGTAGTATTTGAGCTGCAAAAGTATCACCAGTTGTCAATAATTCTAGCTTACTCATATCGAATTTTGCTACAACACCATCTAAAAAATACGCCTTTATTTCTTCATGTTCACCATATCGCAAAAACGTATTGACCCCTGTTGGATGTTGATCACTAACAGGCAAAACTTGACGGCCTAGCAAACCATTCACAACTGTTGTTTTACCAACACGAGCTTTCCCTACAATAAGAATCATCGTTTCGTTGTTAGCATCTTGAATGATGCGATTTAAGTGTTTAGCTGTATCTTTTACATATGTATTTTGTAAAATAATGCCATGTAATTGTCGCAAATGATCAACTAGCTGTGGCAAAATATTATTCGCTGAGGCTGTATATTCGATCGGCACATTATCAATATTTGTCATCCTCAAAACCTCTTTTCGTATGTATCTAAAGTTATTATAAATGAAAATATTCTCTTATTAATACATAGTACTAAGAAATAACGACAAAAAAGGACAATATACTTAAATTCAGTTGTCACAAATAGGTAATAACTCTTACACCATTAAACCTTCTATCTCAGATATTATTACTCATTCAGACTAAAAGAAATAATTATTATCAGGATAAATCTGCAAGATTTAGTATTCTCGAACATTTACTATTATTCTTCTTTATTAATCTTTATTCTTCAATTCCAGCCATACGTGCGTAAACCGCTCCAAGTGTTGGCATTCCACCTTGTGCACCGAATTTCTCTACTGATAACGAAGCAGCAATATTTGCAAAATACACTGCCTGATCCAATGATTGCCCTTCTACTAAAGCATGAGCGAGTGCACCATTAAACGTATCACCTGCACCTGTTGTATCTACCGCCTTCGTTAAATAGCCAGGAACATGAATAGGATACTCACCATCAAAATAACGTGCGCCATCACTACCTAGCGTAATAATCATTTTATTAGGATATTTTTCTAATACTTGCTCAAAGTCATCTCCAAAAATTTCAGCACACTCCGTTTCATTTGGTGTGATATAAGTAATATCCTCCATCCATTGCACATCAAAATTAGCCGCTGGTGCCGGATTTAATAAAACAGGTACATTCGCTTCTTTACATAGTTTTATTGCAGAAGCGGTCGTTTCCATTGGGATTTCCAACTGCATAATTACCATCTGACTTTTCTGAATGATTTCTTTCGCTTCCTCTATATGCGCAGGCTTTAATTCATAATTAGCACCAGGCACTACAATGATACGGTTATCGTTATCGTAGATTAAAATATTAGCAATCCCAGTAGGTGCCGATACGCTCGTAATAGCTTCGGTTTGAACATGCTCTTGCTGTAAAACATTACGCAAAGTTTCACCAAAACTATCGGAGCCTACACAGCCTATCATTGCGACTTCACTTCCAAGCCGTGCCACAGCAGTTGCCTGGTTAGCGCCTTTTCCTCCTGGGATTGTTTGAAATTCTTTACCAAGGATTGTTTCTCCCTGCTTTGGAAAAACTCCCATTTGTACAGCCAAATCCATATTTATGCTACCTATAACTGTAATCATCTTTTTCCCTACCTTCCATCTTATTTTTCCATTTTAACTGAGAAAACAGTAGAAAGACAGGGCATTTACATTTGAAAATTGTGGAGTACTGATCTTCTAATCACATATTTCACAACATCCATTAATTTCAATTGCATAACAAACACATAGCATTAGAGAGTTTTTCATCATCCCAATTAAAGTTTTCCCAATAAACCTTTCCTTGCCTCTAATTCAATTTTTCTATCACAATCTTCACAGGAGAATTTTCCGTTCATATTTTGTTTATATAGTTTATATTTCCTTGTCCCTTCTACAACTTCAAATACTTTCTTACAAAAAATACAATGTAGCGAATAGCTAATCATAATACTTCCTCCTTTAAGCCGATGTAGTTTTTTGGGGAATATAACACAAAATATAATGAGACCGACAATAAAATACTTATAATACCGAAAATAATGGCAGTCATTTGAAGCGTAAATAATTCTGCAAACAGACCTAATAATAAGGTAAAGGAAATTTGTAAAATATTTTGAAATATACTAGAAATACTACCGAATCTCCCCATCATTTCAGGCGGTACATTTTGCTGATAAAACGTTTCATAACCAGTATTACTAAATGCCATAAAAAAACCTAGAAAAGCTAAACTTACAATTGCTAATATATTTGATGTCGAGGCATAAAAGGTTGTGTAAAATAGCATTGTCAGGAACAGGCCAAAAGCTATATATGATCGAGTAGACCATTTTTTGGCCAAGCTTGCGGCAACCATTCCACCTAAAATTGCCCCGGCTCCTGCACTACTCACCAAGGCTCCATATAAGCTATCGGATAACGCTAAATCTTGCTTTATAAATGTTGCTTCTTGAGAATCTAGTGCAAAAGCAATCATTAGTGCACTTTGAAACAGTAAATAAATCGTTATAAATAATGGATAAAAGCTATGACAGCTAGATAATCGCTTTTTAATAGTTGCCAAGTAATACGTTGCCTTGAAGTTTCCTTCATATCATCTACATCTGGTAATAAGTAAATGATCATAGCACAAACAAAAAATGTAAAGCTATTGAACCACATCGTAACTGTTGTATTAAAAAGCATGATGAGGAGCCCCGCTAGTGCTGGACCTACTAAAAATGAGCCTGAATTGAATGTGCCAAGTATTGCGTTGAATCGTTGTCTATCTTCTGAGGGAACAACCTTTGTAATATAATATGTACTACTAGGTCCAAAGAAACTATTCGCTATATTCGCTAAAAATAACAACGTATAGATGAGCCAAATAGATTCCATAAACGGCATACAAAAAACAATGAACCCTCGTATAACATCAGTTGTAATCATCAACCTACGTTTATTCATACGATCAATGAAAGATCCGGCTACCAAGCTTGTTAAAACTCTTGCTATTGGTCCGACAATAAAAATTCCAGCCATCGCAGCCGGCGATTGTGTTAAATGCCATACAAATAAATTTAGCGCTACAAGGTAAATCCAGTTTCCTAAACTTGAAAAACCTAACCCCCCAATTAACATACTGTATTTTCGAATGATAGCCCCCCCTTTCAACATAACTAACCTCATCATCATTCGATCCTTTTCACCGACCCAAATGCTTTATTCGGTGATGTTAAATTAACTACCCATGATTTCTACTAAACATTCCATTTTTTACCTCACAACTCTATTTATATATTATCAAAATATTGCATCAATTTGTGTGTAATTTTACAAAAAATATACATTTTAAATACCTAAAACATCCACCATGGGATTTAATTTAATTCGGCGGATATTATATATAAAAGTTGTAATCCTAGACATTTGCCAATTAAGGAGTTTTTCATAACTACCTGAGCGTTTCCCCCTTCAATCAAAGTAATTTTACTTCTTTATTAAAATAAAAAAACTGAAGACAACAAATGTGTCTTCAGTCTAAAGGTAATCGTTTCATTTATGAAAATGTAATACGTTGTGCTTCGTAAGCCGCGATTTGATCTTCGTATTTAAATGTTAGGGCAATTTCATCCCAACCATTTAATAATGTTTCTTTATAGTAAGGATCGATGCTAAAGCTATACACTTTACCATCTTCACCTGTTACTGTTTGTGTCTCAAGATTGACTTCCATTGAGTACGGTGTTTCTAAGCCTTTTGCTAAAATTTCATCACACTCTGCTTCAGTTAGCTTGATTGGTAATATCCCATTTTTGAAACAGTTATTATGGAAAATATCTGCAAATGACGGTGCAATTACTACATTGTAGCCGTAATCTAAGATTGCCCACGGTGCATGTTCACGAGAAGAACCGCAGCCGAAGTTATCTTGTGCTACTAAAATTTTGGAGTCTTTAAATTCAGGTTTGTTTAACACAAAATCCTTTATTTCATTACCATCTGCATCAAAGCGCCAATGGTAAAATAAATACTGACCAAAACCTGTACGCTCAATACGCTTTAAAAACTCTTTCGAAATAATTTGGTCTGTATCGACATTTTTACGATCAAGTGGAGTTATCACACTATTTACGATATTAATTGGTTCCATTTTCAATCATCCCTTCCGTGCAAATGGAATTTACACAGTTTCCTTTACGAATTCACGAACATCCACAAAGTGACCAGCAATTGCTGCCGCTGCAGCCATTGGCGGTGATACTAAGTGTGTACGAGAACCAGCTCCTTGACGTCCTTCAAAGTTTCTGTTCGATGTTGATGCACAGCGTTCGCCCGCTGGTACTACATCATCATTCATTGCTAGACACATTGAGCAACCTGTCTCACGCCATTCAAAGCCAGCATCTGTAAAGATTTTATCTAACCCTTCTGCTTCTGCTTGTATTTTCGTCGAATATGATCCTGGCACAACGATCGCTGTTACATTTTCATGCACTTTGCGCCCTTTAATAACATCTGCAGCTGCACGTAAATCACTGATGCGTGAGTTTGTGCAGGAACCGATAAATACGTGTTGTATATCGATTGAAGTTAATGGTTGACCTTCCTCTAAGCCCATATAGGCAAGTGCTTTACGAAGAGCAGCTTTATCTGACTCATCCTCATAATCTGCCTGTGTTGGAACATTATTTGAAACACCTGAACCCATTGATGGATTCGTACCCCAAGTGATGATTGGCTCAATTTCTTCTGCTTGAATAATTCGAATTGTATCGTATGATGCATCTTCATCGGATGCTAGGCTTAACCAATAATCTGCTGCTTCCTCAAACTTTTCTCCTTGTGGTGCATGTTTACGTCCATGGATATAGTCAATTGTCGTTTGGTCAGGAGAAATTAGCCCTGCCTTTGCACCAGCCTCGATTGACATGTTGCAAATTGTCATCCGTTCTTCCATAGAAAGCTTGTGGATAGCCTCTCCAGTGAATTCCACAATATGTCCTGTGCCGACACCGATACCGAATTTCGAAATAATCGCTAGAATAATATCTTTAGCAGCTACACCTACAGGGAGCTCACCTTCTACACGAATTTCCATTGTTTTCGGCTTATTTTGCCATAAAGTTTGTGTTGACAATACATGCTCTACTTCAGATGTACCAATACCGAAGGCAATCGCTCCGAACGCACCGTGAGTAGACGTATGGGAGTCGCCACAGACAATCGTTTTACCAGGCTGAGTTAAACCTAGCTCTGGTCCAATTACGTGAACAATTCCTTGGTCTGGATGCCCCATCCCTGCAAGTTCAACCCCAAATTCTTCAGCATTTTTTGCTAACGTTTCAATTTGGTTACGTGCAATTGGATCATGAATCGTTGGTAGATTTTTTGTAGGTACGTTATGATCCATTGTTGCAAAGCTTAAATCTGGACGACGCACTTGTCGTCCGTTCAACCTTAGACCTTCAAAAGCTTGCGGAGAAGTTACTTCATGAATTAAATGGAGATCAATATATAACAGGTCCGGTTTGCCCTCTTCTTGATAAACAACATGTCTATCCCAAATCTTTTCAATTATATTTTTGCCCATCATCTTCACCTATTTCTTAAATGTATGTTGTCATAATGCTTTCTGAAACAAAACTTGTATCAATCTCGTTAATAACTTTATCTGTCCATTCATTCGTCGAAAGTATACGACCGCCATCACGGACAAGATCTGCTGTGAAATAGCCATCATCAAATACTGCACTTACAGCACGTTCGATTTCTGCTGCCTCTTCCTTTAAGCCAAATGAATATTGTAGCATCATGGCAACTGAAAGAATTGTTGCTGCTGGATTTGCTACACCTTGGCCTGCAATTTCTGGTGCTGAGCCATGTACTGGTTCATATAGACCAAAATTATCTCCACGAATGGATGCAGATGGTAATACGCCTAAAGAGCCTGTTATAACAGATGCTTCATCACTTAAAATATCTCCAAACATATTTTCAGTAACTACCACATCATAATGACTAGGATTTGTAATTAATTTCATTGCAACTGAGTCTACTAAATTGTGCTCCACTTGCACATCTGGATACTCTTTTTTCTTCGCTTCTACAACTTCACGCCATAAACGACTTGTTTCTAGTACATTTGCTTTATCAACAGAGCATAATTTGCCTCCACGTAAACGTGCTAATTCAAAGGCATTTTCAACGATACGCTCGACTTCTGCAGTTGAGTAAACAGTTGTATCAATCGCGCCATTCTCAGTACGCATACGTGGTTCCCCGAAGTATACGCCGCCTGTTAATTCACGTACAATCATTAAATCGACGTTTTCGGCTACTTCACGCTTTAATGGTGAAGCATCTAGTAAACTCGGGAACGCCTTTACTGGACGTAGATTTGCGAATAAGTCAAAGTGTTTGCGAATACGTAATAATCCTTTTTCTGGACGTAATTCAGGTGGGTTATTATCCCATTTCGGACCACCAACGGCTCCAAGTAAAACTGCGTCACTATTTTCACACATCTCAATTGTTTCATCTGGTAGTGGATTATTGTGTTGGTCGATGGCAGCGCCTCCGATTGTCGCATAACCTAAATGGAATGTATGGTTGAATCGCTTACCAATTACCTGTAATACACGTACAGCAGAAGCAACAACCTCTGGCCCAATTCCGTCACCAGGAAGTACTGTAATTTTTTTCTCCATCGTCAAAACACCTTTCTTTGTATAGCGTTGAACTACGCTATTTTAGTAAGACTCTCACCTATTTGAATAGGTGAGGTCATCAATATTACGACTGACTACACGCTTTTGGGATGTGAATTTGCTGACCCATTGCACTACCATCAATATCTGCGACATTCACAGAAGCTTGATGATCCATTAACTTACAGGCTGTGCACGAAGGCTTGCTTGAATTAAATGACGGTTGATGGCATTTAAATAAGCTTTTGCAGAAGCTTCTAAAACATCTTGTGATGAGTTTCGCCCGGTTGCTGATACACCATCATAGCGGATATTAATCACGGCTTCACCTAGTGCATCTCGTCCCTTACCAACAGACTTAACTCGGTAATCAATCACATGAATGTCTCCTTGTACAAGTTGCTCAAGCGTATTGAAAATGGCTTCCACTGAGCCTGAACCTGTTGCAACAACTGTCTTCTCTAGACCTTCTGGCGTTAAAACAATTGCTGTTGCTGTTGGTATATTTTCTGTACCATATTGCACCTGTACCATCTTCAGTTCATAGAGTGGAACATCTTCTATTTGAACTTGTTGCTCTGTAAGAAGCGTTAGTAAATCTTCTTCCGTAATTTCTTTTTTACGGTCAGCAAGCTTTTTAAATTCAGTAAATGCTTTATTTAGTTTTTCATCAGAAAGGTTAAAGCCCATTGTTTCTGCTCGGTCACGGAATGCTGCGCGACCTGAGTGTTTACCAAGAACGAGCGGTACCTCCCCTTCACCGATTAGGGCAGGTGAAATAATCTCGTACGTTTCTGGATTTTTCAACACACCATCTTGGTGAATACCTGATTCGTGTGCAAATGCGTTTTTACCAACAATAGCTTTATTCGGCTGAATAACAACATTTGTCAATTTACTGACTAATTGAGATGTACGTTTAATTTCTTGTAAATGAATACCTGTTTCAACAGGGTATATATCTTTACGGATATGAAGGGCAACTGCGATTTCTTCAAGCGCAACATTTCCAGCGCGCTCCCCGATGCCGTTAATCGTACCCTCAACTTGTGAGGCACCATTTTCAATGGCTGCAATTGTGTTAGCGGTTGCCATACCTAAGTCATCATGGCAATGTGCAGAGAATTTTACCTTGTCAGCACCTTTTACGTTTTCAAGTAAGAATTTAAATAATGCACCATATTCTTGTGGCGATGCATATCCTACTGTGTCAGGTACATTAATGGTTGTCGCACCCGCCGCAACAACTTCATTCATAATGCGTACTAAAAATTCACGATCTGAGCGGAATGCATCTTCAGCAGACCATTGTACAAGCGGAAAGAATTTTTTTGCATATTTTACGGCTTCAACCGCTTGTTCTACCACTTGATCAGGTGATTTTTTTAGCTTGTATTCCATATGAATTGGGGAAGTTGCTAGGAAAATATGAATGTGCGGTTGCTCTGCCACTTTAATTGCTTCCCACGTTGTGTCAATATCTTTTTGTACACAGCGAGCTAAGCCTGTTACGATAGAGTTTTTCACTGTCCCTGCAATACGATTTACCGCATCAAAGTCACCGGGTGACGAAGCAGGAAAACCTGCTTCTATAATTGTCACTCCTAGGCGCTCCAATTGCTTGGCGATTTCAATCTTCTCTGCTGTATTTAGATTAATACCAGCAGATTGTTCGCCGTCACGAAGGGTTGTATCGAAAATATCAATTTTTCGCACTTGCAGCCACTTCTCTCACGACTTTTTCTTTACCTTCGTTAATGAATGGCATCATAGCACGTAATTTAGCACCAACTTCTTCGATTTGATGGTTAGCACCATCTTCTTTGAATTTTGTATATTCAGGACGACCGTTTTCGTTTTCTTGAATCCAACGGCGAGCGAATGTACCATCTTGAATATCCGTTAATACATCTTTCATACGAGCTTTTACTGAGTCATCGATAATGCGTGGTCCTGCAACATAGTCACCCCACTCTGCTGTATCTGATACTGAGTAACGCATTGTTGCCATACCACCTTCAAACATTAGGTCAACAATTAATTTTAGTTCGTGAAGTGTTTCAAAGTATGCTAACTCTGGTTGGTATCCTGCTTCTACTAAAGTTTCGAAACCTGCTCTTACTAATTGTGTAGCACCGCCACAAAGTACAGCTTGCTCACCGAATAAGTCAGTTTCCGTTTCTTCTTTGAATGTTGTTTCAAGTAAACCGCCACGAGCTGCACCGATTCCTTTACCGTATGCAAGAGCTAAATCTTTTGCTTGACCAGTTGCATCTTGATGAATTGCGAATAACCCTGGTACACCAGCACCTTCTTGGAATTGACGACGAACTAAGTGTCCTGGACCTTTCGGAGCAACTAGGAATACGTCCACATCTGCTGGTGGTGTAATTTGACCGAAGTGAATGTTGAAGCCGTGTGCAAACATAAGTGCTTTACCCGCTTCAAGATGTGGAGCAATTTCTGCCTCATATACAGCTTTTTGACGCTCATCTGGAAGTAAAATTTGGATAACATTTGCTTCTTGTGCTGCTTCTGCAACAGTTTTTACATCTAATCCATCCGCTTTTGCTGCATCGAAAGATCCGCCTGGGCGAACTCCTACTACTACATCGAATCCTGATTCTTTAAGGTTCAAAGCATGTGCGTGACCTTGTGAACCATAACCGATGATTGCGATTTTTTTCCCTTTTAATACTTCCTCGTTGATGTTTTGTTCATAGTACATAGTAGCCATTGTTTGTTTCCTCCTAATATTTGGGTTTGTTTTTTTCAACTTCGGATGCTAGCAAACCAACGAAGGGCTATGCATTCAAAGCTATCAATTTTATATGCAAACTATTTTAAAATAGAGAGCTGCGTATTTGAGATTTTTTGTGTTTCACGAACAGATGCAGTAGCCCCCGTACGTGTTAATTCTTTAATGCCATAAGGTCGAATTAGCTCAATAAAGGCATCAATCTTATCTGGATCTCCTACTACTTGATATGTGACAACATTTTTCGCTGTATCGATAATTTGTGGACGGAATGGTTCAACAATTGAGTTCATTTCCAGTCGTAAATTTGGTGGTGAAATTACCTTTACAAGCGCAAGCTCGCGTAGCACGATTGATTTATCTGTAATATCATTGACCTTTAACACATCAATTTGCTTTGATAGTTGCTTCACCAGCTGTTCAATTTTACGCTCATCCTCTACGTTTACAACAAAGGTCATTTTCGAAAAGTTTGGCTGTTCAGTATGACCAACTGTGATTGATTCAATATTGAATTGACGCTTCATAAGTAAACCTGTTACACGGTTTAACACACCGCTCTGGTTAATCACTGTTACTGTAATTACTCGTTTCAATTCTTTTTCACCCCAATCATTTCATGTAAACCTTTGCCTGGTGCTACCATTGGATACACACATTCAAGCTGTTTAACACGACAATCAATTAACACTGGCTCATCAGAAAGTAGTGCCTCTCGGAAAATACATTCCGCTTCGTCGATTGTGTTAATTCGATAGCCCTTAAGACCGTATGCATCAGCTAATTTAACAAAATCTGGTTGGATAGGCATTAATGAAGATGAATAACGCTCCTCATAGAATGTTTCTTGCCATTGGCGTACCATTCCTAGACAGCTATTATTTAAAATCACCACTTTTACTGGTAAGTTGAACTCTTGTAGCAGAGATAGTTCTTGTGCAGTCATTTGGAACCCTGCATCTCCTACAATGGATACAACTTTTTTGTCTGGCTTCGCAAACTGGGCGCCAATTGCAGCTGGGAAGCCGAAGCCCATCGTACCAAGTCCACCAGACGTTACCCATCCATGATCATTGTTTAGGCGATAATATTGTGCAGCCCACATTTGATGCTGACCAACATCTGTAGTGACAATTGCGTCACCTTCTGTGATTTTATGCACAAGCTCTAATGCTTCCTGCGGTAAAATTTCTTTGTCCCCTGGCTCCTTGCTGTACCATAATGGATATTTCTTTGTATGGTTATTTAACAATGCTAGCCATTCTGTTGTTTCTGGACCCTCGAATTCTTTTTTCAATAGTGCTTTTAATGCTTCTTTAGCATCTGCAACGATTGGAATATCTGTCGGAACGTTTTTTCCAATTTCCGCTGGATCAATATCGATGTGTACGATTGTTGCATTTGGAGCAAATGTTGCCAAATTACCAGTTAAACGGTCATCAAAGCGAGCTCCGATATTCAACAATAAATCTGATTTTGTAATAGCTATGTTCGCTGTTGCAGTCCCATGCATTCCTGCCATACCGATGAATAATTCATGCTCTCCATGGATTGAACCAAGTCCTAATAAAGTGTTTGCTACTGGAATTTGGTATCTTTCAGCGAATGCTGTTAACTCTTCCTTGGCATCTGCAAAGAGTACACCAGCCCCAGCTAAAATGACTGGATTTTTAGCCAATGAAATCGCCTGAATGGCCTTTTGAATTTGTAAATAATTCGGTTTGTATGTTGGTTGATAACCTGGTAAATAAATTTCATCAGGAGCCTGTGGCGGATTCTCCACATCAAATAACATTTGAGAAACGTTTTTAGGGAAATCCACTACAACAGGGCCCTTTCGACCAGTGCTTGCAATATGAAATGCCTCTTTAACAATACGCGGGATATCATTAACGTCCTGCACCTGATAGTTGTGCTTTGTAATTGGTGTCGTTATTCCCATAATGTCCGCTTCTTGGAAAGCATCTGTACCAATTACAGACGTTGCAACTTGACCTGTGAATATAACTAATGGGATGGAATCAATCATCGCATCAGCAATACCAGTTACTAAGTTTGTTGCCCCCGGACCGCTTGTTGCAATAACAACACCAGTTTTATTTGAAACACGTGCATAACCTTCCGCTGCATGGATTGCACCTTGTTCATGTCTTGTTAAAATATGACGAATCGGATTTTTATACATTGCATCATAGATTGGCAGTACCGCTCCACCCGGGTAACCAAAAACAATTTCAACACCTTGGTCATGCAGTGCTTGCACTAATACGTCAGCACCATCTTTTGCTTGATAGGTTTGTTCAGCTTTTACTGCTGTTACTAATTCTTCTTTCTCGTTGATAGAAACATTCGTACTCATCAAATTTGCCTCCTTCTTATCATTCAATTTCACATCAGTAATGCGCATCATTGAAGTATTACAAGCTGGTTATCTCATTGAAAAGAGATGACAGACTATTTCTTACGCCGTAAAAAAATAAAAAGCCTTTTTCTCCACACGCAAAGAATTACCTTACGTAGGGATGAAAAAGACTTTCCATGGTACCACCCTTTTTTATAGCAAATAATTGCTACCTCGTGAATAAATATAAGCATTTATGCACCAATGCGAATCATTCGCATCCAATATGGTGTCATAAATTATTTATTCATTAATAACGAGCACTTTCGATTATGCCCGGAGCTATCTAATGGCGATCACGCGTTTAATAGCCCACTCAGAGGGGATGTCGGATCTAGTTGTATCGCCGGCTTCCAGCACGACCGGCTCTCTGGTAAATACAAGGCTCTAGAACCTTTAACCTCATCAACGCTTTAACTTTTTAAATTTTCATAACGCCACCTGTAGAGGCGTTTGTTACTAATTTTGAATATCTTGCTAGCCAACCGCGCTTAATTTTCGGTTCAAATTCCGGTAGTTGTGCACGACGTTCAGCTAATACTTTATCTGAAACTTCTAAATTTATAGTACGATTTGGTAGATCAATTGTAATAATGTCACCATTCTCTACTAAAGCGATTGGACCGCCTTCTGCTGCCTCTGGTGAAATATGTCCGATTGAAATACCACGAGATGCACCTGAGAAACGTCCATCTGTGATTAACGCAACTTTTGTGCCAAGACCGCGACCTTGAATCGCAGACGTTGGTGCAAGCATTTCAGGCATCCCTGGGCCGCCTTTTGGTCCTTCGTAACGAATGACGACTACATGGCCCTCTTGAACAGTCCCGTTATCGATATTCTCTTGTGCCGCTTCTTGTGAATCAAAGACGATTGCTTCGCCTCTGAATACTTTGATAGAAGGGTCTACAGCTCCTACTTTAATAACAGAACCTTCTGGCGCGATATTACCAAATAACACCGATAAACCACCAACTGGACTATACGGATTGTCTTTCGTACGAATAACTTCATCATTTGTAATATGATAATCTTTTACAAGTTCACCCATTGTCAGTCCTGCAACTGTTGGTCGATCTGGGTGAATGGCTCCTGGAATAGACGCTAATTCATTAATAATGGCACTAACGCCACCCGCTTTATTAATATCATCCATTGAAATATCTGAAGCAGGCATAATTTTTGCTAGATATGGAACACGTTCTGCAACTTTATTAATATCTTCAATGTTATAATCGATTTCAGCTTCATTGGCGATTGCTAATGTATGGAGGACTGTATTTGTCGAGCCACCCATCGCCATATCAAGTGCAAATGCATCATCAATTGCTTCTTTAGTAATAATGTCACGAGGCTTGATATCCTCTTTAACCATACGGACTAATTGTTTAGCAGCCTCTTTAATAAGCTTATGGCGCTCTTCAGAAGTAGCGACGATTGTTCCATTACCTGGTAAAGCTACTCCTAGCATTTCCATTAAGCAGTTCATAGAGTTTGCTGTAAACATCCCTGAACATGAACCACATGTTGGGCATGCATTGTTTTCAATATCTAACAGCTCTTCAGCTGACATATTGCCTGATTTATGAGCCCCTACACCTTCAAAAACTGAAGTTAATGAAAGTTGCTTGCCAGTAGCAGAAGTACCAGCCTCCATTGGACCACCAGATACGAAGATAGATGGTACGTTAGTACGAACTGCTGCCATTAACATTCCCGGTGTGATTTTGTCACAGTTAGGAATATAGAATACTCCATCGAACCAGTGTGCATTAATTACTGTTTCAGCAGAGTCTGCGATAATTTCACGACTCGGTAAAGAGTAACGCATACCAATGTGCCCCATTGCAATTCCATCATCTACACCGATTGTATTAAATTCGAATGGAATACCACCCGCTTCAATAATGGCTTCTTTTACAACATCAGCAAATGTACGTAAATGAACGTGACCTGGTATAATGTCGATGTAAGAATTACAAACCCCAATAAATGGCTTGCCTAAATCTTTTGCTTTTACTTTGCCTGTTGCATATAAAAGACTTCGATGTGGCGCTCGATCTACGCCTACTTTAATCATGTCACTTCTCATTTTAAACGCCCCTCATTTATTGCTATGTTCGTTGCTATATACGAAATGTTCTGTCTATTTCGTTTTTGCGTATATGTTAATCTCCTAGAAGATAACTAACTGCTGTAACGAACGTGTTAAATTGTTGTAATCATAGTACGAAAAAAAGGTCTCGTCAACAGTATTTTTTGAATTGTTTAAACAATTTAAATAATCCGCAAAATTTGAAATCGTTTTCATGCTGATTAAGCATTGCTTTTATCTCGTTTTGATAAATATTTTGACATTTCGTTCAAATTTTAATTTTTTTAATAATCTATCAATAATATTTCAAAATCCTTCAACTGTAAGTAAACAGCTAATTAATGAGATAGCGCTTACAATGTAATTAATTTTCTTAAATACCCAGTTAAAAACACATTATCAGGATCATATTGACTTTGAATTGCTAAAAATTTTTCGATATCTGGGTATAGCTCATAAACATATTTAGCAGTTAAATGACTCAGCTTGCCCCAATGTGGTCGTCCCTTATATTTCTTCATCATCGTATGGACCCATTCAAAATAAGGCTCTTCCGGCATTCCTTTATACATGTGAAAGGCAATAAACGCTGACTCTTGCCCTTGAGTAGGACTTAAAAAACCTGCTTCCCCTGCTGACGTACGACATTCTAACGGGAAATGTACATCAAAAATTCCACTTTTAAAGGTTGCGTGGATCTCCTCCATACATGCATCAAACTGGGTTAATGGAATAGCATATTCACTTTCTTGGAACTTTACGCTACGTGGAGACGGATAAATTTCATAGCTAATCCCTGTTTTCTCCCCTTCAACTACATTGGCTGATGCTAATTTACTCATAGCGCCACTGAACGAAGGTTTCCATTTACATAGCTCTGACATTGCAAAAAAAGCACCGTTTTCTACTATTTGAAGTTTCAATGTTTCTATTCTCTTACTCCAATCACTCTGATAAACAGGCGCTATAGCATTCATGCGCTTCACTTGAATTGTTTCGCTCCCTGGGAAATAAAACCACTCAACATGTCGATGCTGTCGAATATCTTCAGCAAATATCCTCAGCCCATTCGCTAAAGTTTCTCTTGTGCTCACATAATGTAAGCTGTAAAGAGGTATTATCTTAATCGTTACCTTCACAAGCACACCCAACAAACCTAGCGAAACATGCAAAGCTTCAGATAAATCATCCATTCCTCTCACATGCTCCCTATAAGTACCTGTACCATCTACAAAACCCCATCTTGTTACAGCTGAGGATAACGAACCAAGTGTTATACCTGTTCCATGGGTACCCGTTGACACTGCTCCTGCAATCGTTTGCTCTTGAATATCGCCCATATTTATAAGGGCAAATCCATGCTTCGCAAGCAACGGTCCTATTTCATATAAATACGTTCCACCCCAAAGTGTCGCCTCTTGCTGCTCTTCATTTACAGCTATGAGCCCACGCATATTATGTAAAGAAAGTGCTATATGCTCAGGCATTGCAACAGCGCTAAAGGAGTGAGCTGCACCTGTGACACGAATCGTTTTTTCTGATTCACGTGCATGCTTCACGATATTCGTAACCTCTTCAATTGATCGAGGTAAGTACATCTCCGACGGAAAAGAGATTACATTACCAGCCCAGTTTGTCCACTTCTCGCCATTTTTCCATTTATCTATAGAAAACATTGATCATCCCCCCTATAGGTTGAATAAGCTCCTACATACTTGTCCCCTCTAATGCCATGTAATTCTTGAAATCTTTCACAAAGTTCACCAGCCTTTGCATGTCGAAAATATAGCGTGTCTCCTACGTTAACTTTTTTACGCTTTACCTTTACCGGTGTCTGAACTTCTCCTGCCCCTTCTAGGCTAAGATATGAAAAGAAGGTTGGCTCATAGAATACTGGTAATCGATCGGCACCAATTGCCCCAGATGCCGTATAACCTCCACCATGACAAACAACAATATTTTTTTCTGGCTTTCTTGTTACACTTAAAGCAAATCCAGCTGCCTTTTCTAGCTGTAGATGTGTAAATTGGTCAAATAAGGCTGGAGCATAAAATGCAGAGCCAACTGTAATTTCTGATACTTCCTTCTGTTGTGCCGTGTACGCCATACTTCCTGAACCACCACCATTTACAAAGTGCAAGCTTGGAAAATACGCTTTTATATGCGCGATTGCTAATCTACGAAACTGAGTAACTTGCTTTTTAGCTTGCAATTGCATTACTTCAATTAGTCTTCCTTTTACAGCATTGGCTGGTCGATTACCAACTCCTGCAATTTGTGCCTCATAGCCCATCGCTCCAACTACCTCAATAAATGCTTGATTTTTAATAAATTCGAGGAAAGGTGTAAGTGACTCAAGTGAATGAAGCGAAGAGCGTTTTGTACCAAAATAAAGCAGCTTAAAATCATTAGATACATTAATATCAATACATACTTGCACACGGACACCTAGCTCTTGCCCTAGCTCCGCTAAAAATCTGACATGTTCCCGCTTATCCACCATAAAAGTGACAGTTTTCCCCGCCCTTACAAAGTCCAATAACTGACGAACAGCAACTTCTTCCATCACGGGATATCCTAGTAGTAAATTATCAAATTGCTGTTGAAGTAAAAATATTGTTTCTGCTGCTGTAAACGTCATAAATCCCGTCACATTGAGGAGATTTTGTTGTAAATAGCGTAATATTTCCACAGAACGAACTGATTTTGTCGCAATGCGAATATTTTTCTCCCCACAAGAGTCATGTACAGTTGTAATATTCTGATCTAGTGCATCAAAGTCCAACCAAGCAAATGGACGCTCTAGTTCATGGAACGCTCGATCAAATCTAGTGGTCATGCTATCACTCCTTTGTTTACGCCATTGTCTTTATTATTCATTATAAAAATTCTATTTAGACAATAAAAAAACAACCGTGGACATGCAATCAATTTTGCCTTCACGGTTGTTTTAATAGTAGACAAGCATTTAACTCACCTTTCTATATTTTTAAGAGATTACGAGGAAAATATGAAATCCGCTGCTAAATTTAGTAACACTAGCAGATGCAAGCCTGCAATAAGTAATCCTTGGCGATTTAAACGTTTCATAGCTGTCATATTCATATAGACCACTCTCCTTTTTTTCACATTATACTCCCAGAAAAATCAATTTTCAAACTATTCTTAATATTAAATTTGAATCATTTTTCTGACAAACAGGCCCAAATATGGCATGATAAAGAGTGATATTATACCTATAGGGAGAGTGAAAAGGTTGAAAAAGGCTTTATTAGTAATTGATTATACGTATGATTTTGTCGCTACTGACGGAAAACTAACATGTGGAGAGCCCGGTCAAATGTTAGATAAGAAAATCTCATCCTTAATTCAAAAATTTATTGCTGAAAACGAATTTGTTGTTTTTGCGAATGATCTACATGAGAAAAATGATTCATTCCATCCTGAAACAAAGCTATTTCCTCCTCATAATATTCGCAATACTAAAGGACGCCATTTATATGGGCAAGTTGGTGAAATTTATAACCTTCACAAAGATAAAGTATTGTGGCTCGATAAAACTCGTTATAGTGCATTTGTCGGAACCAATTTATCGATTTTATTGAATGAACGAGGTATCAAGGAAATTCATTTAGTCGGCGTTTGCACAGATATTTGCATTTTACATACAGCTGTTGATGCTTATAATTTGGGCATTTCAACGGTAGTTTATGCAGATGGTGTTGCAAGTTTTGATGCTGTGGGTCATGAATGGGCATTACGTCATTTTGAACATACATTAGGCGCAACAGTTGTTAAATCATAAAAACCTAAGCGTGAATTTGTAATAATTACTAAAGAAGCAAGACGCGTTTAATATACTCCAATCAGGGCATAACTAAGTAATCGCCATTATATCTTAATTTAAGGAGATGAAAAAAATGATTAGCTTCATTTGGTATTTAATCATCGGCGGAGTTTTAGGTTGGTTAGCTGGCGTTATTTTAGGTAAAGATGTACCTGGCGGCATCATCGGAAATATCGTTGCAGGGATTGTCGGTTCTTGGATTGGTAGTATGGTTCTTGGCAACTGGGGTTGGAGAGTTAGTAATTTTTACGTATTCCCGGCATTAATTGGTGCTGTAGTGCTGATCTTCATTGTAAGCATTATTTTAAAAAGTATGCGTAAAGCAACCTAAATATGTAATAAAGAGCCATCATTTTTTGATGGCTCTTTACATATATTTTTGAAATATAAAATGATCAAGGGAATATTTTGAGGTGGCAACGTTTTACATGAGTTTGTCGAGTCCTTTTCGCATGTAAATATCCATTCGAATTTCCTTTTTACAACAACAAATAATTTAAATTACATACCGGGAAATCAACCCTATGTTTTGCCAAATTACAATATTTTATTAAAGAGCCATCTTTTTTGATGGTATTTTACTTTTCTTTATAAACGACTGCTTCCTTTAGTTCATCATGATAGTCATTATACAAATTGAAATAATATAACACCTTTTCAACATATTTATCACTGTGATTGTACTTAAAAACAGCTTGCTTTATATGACCATCTGCTGCACCATTTTTCGATAAATAATTCGCGGCACTAAATATAGCGTCCTCAATATCATAAGGATCTGCTATGCCGTCTCCATTAGCATCTACTCCAAATCCACCATATTTTTTAATCGTTTCTGGATCCATTAATTCAGCCTTCGATATATTCCCTTTTCCTAACCCCGAGCAGGAAGGATGTTTCCAACCAACAAATGTACAAGGCATAAACTGCATAGGACCTTCTGCCCCGGCTGATGAAACGAGCGATTTCATTGAGGAGAAGCGTGTTTCTATTCGATGATGGGCGGCAAGTAAAGTCCAAGGCACACCGTATTTTTCTTCTGCTGCCACATAGATGGGAATATATTTCTCAGGAATATTCATATCAAAATTTTGTTGAATTTCTTCTATTGCTATTTGCTGTGCTAATTTTTCAAATATAGGTAACGTCTGTAGTTCCTTCCACGCAAAAAAAGCGAAAACAATAACAGTTATCGCTATTGGTATTAATAAAGCTATCATGCCTAATTGAGAAGAAGGCGATAGCATCGGTTTTTTCTTCTTTTTATTCGCCATATGTCACACCTAATCTTTTATTCTTTTTCTATATTACCAAAATTTCTGTTTGTATAGCAGTTTTTTTAGAATATATTTACACTACTTTAATAGTTGAAAAGGAAGGGAAAAATATAGTAAAATATAATTCGATTATTTTATATGGATAATAATAGGAGGAATTTATTTTGTGGAAAGACTTTAAAGAATTTGCTATGAAAGGCAATATTGTCGATCTAGCAGTGGCAGTTGTAATTGGTGGTGCTTTCGGTAAAATTGTTACCTCCTTAGTTGCAAATATTATAATGCCATTAGTAGGTGTCTTAACTGGTGGTATTGATTTAACAGAAAGCTTTGTGTTTGGCTCAGGAGATGCGAAAGTTAAATTAGGAGAATTTTTACAGTCGATCATTGACTTTTTAATAATTGCATTTGCAATTTTCATGGCATTACGAATAATGACCAAGCTTTCTCGTAAAAAAGAAGAGGCTGTTGTGGAAGAACCAGCGCCAGAATTGGATGCTAAAGAAGAGCTACTGAAAGAAATTCGAGATTTATTAAAAAAAGAACAAGCTTAAAAATAAGAATCTGTCTAATTTCCCTTGGATAAACCGAGAAAATAGGCAGATTCTTTTTGTTCAATAGACTTATTCCTTTATGGGCGCAAATTCCATGGTTCAAACACGCCCACATGTTTTTCCGGTATTTCTTATTTTATAGCATCAATAATTCCATGTGCAATTTCATTATTTGTTAGCCATCTTGAGGAGTTCTTACCTTCTATGATAAACCCCAGTTTTACCTCTCGATAAATTATATTAGAAAGTAAATAACTTTTTGTACGGTCATTATTTATGTAAGAGCTACTCCCTTTTATATGATAGAAAATCACATTTTTTGTGTTAGGAATTGCTTGGAAAAGTGACTCCCAAATTCTTTTATCAGAACCATGAATCCAAGCAATTATTCCATCAATTGATCCCTTAGTTTGCTGTGACTCTATTAATGCTAATTTAAAGCTATTGTAATTCGTATATTCAACTATTAAAGGAAACAATTTCGAAGCATTTTTAGCATCATTTATCAGGTGTGTTGATTAACCATTTTTATCTACCTCAATTGATTTGAAGGCTCTGATTTCCGCTACGGGCTACTCGCTTTGTTGCTGTCGCTTCGCTTTCGCACAGATAAAACATTTGTTGCTGTCGCTTCGCTTTCGCACAGATAAAACATTTGTTGCTGTCGCTTCGCTTTCGCACAGATAAAACATTTGTTGCTGTCGCTTCGCTTTCGCACAGATAAAACATTTGTCGCTGACGCTTCGCTTTCGCGCAGAGCAAGGCTTCCTGCGGGCGAGTGTCGAGCCGCTTCCTCCGCTAAAGGAACGAAGGCTAAGTTCGTCACGTCCTGTGACAATGCCTTCGTGACCAACATCGTGTTGGCCTCAGGGTCTCGTCTGTCTCGCTTTCCCGCGGAGTCGATTAGCCCTACGCTACAATCAGTTAAAATGGGAATATATTAGCAAAATAGCAACAAAAAATCCTTTTATCCCTCAATAATAAACCTATTTTTCCCAATCCACACGCCTGATCATTTATCAAACTTTGCATTTTCTTTTGTTGTCTCCCGATAACGGTTACATGATTCTCTTGCTGTAGAAGCCATATAGAAACATCCTTTAGCATTCCTGTTCCACCTATTACTAGCCAATTCTTCATTTACCCCTCCTCCTTTTTACATATCCTACTATTCCTAGGCGATTTCCTATAAATAATATCATCAATTTTCTGAAATTATCTTGTTCTTCTTTAGTATACATGTTAAATTGGTAACAATTATTTAGAATATGGGGAAAAGAAAGTCTAATTAACTCCCCCCTTTATTATGATGAAGAAAAGAGTGACGACATGACAAACAGCAGAAGTATTGGAACAAAACTTGTACAACTTGGGAATATAAGTGATCCGAGAACAGGCGCTGTCAGCCCCCCAATCCATTTATCGACAGCTTACAAACATACAGGTATCGGAGAATCCACTGGTTTTGATTATACACGTACAAAAAATCCAACTCGTGCTCTATTAGAAGCAGGAATTGCTGATTTAGAGGGCGGAGATGCGGGCTTTGCCTGTAGCTCTGGGATGGCAGCTATTCAATTAGTTCTATCCTTATTTAAGCCTGGTGATGAATTAGTGGTGCCTGATGATTTATATGGTGGTACATATCGACTTTTTAATTTCTTTGAAGACACATATAATATTAAGCCTGTCTACTCAAAGTTTGAAACAGTTGAACAGGTAGAAGCATTAATCAACGATAATACGCGTGCTCTATTTATTGAAACGCCAACAAACCCGCTTATGCAGGAATTTGATTTGCAAGTATATGCAGAATTAGCTCACAAGCATGGGGCATGGTTAATTGTCGATAACACGTTTTATACACCATATTTCCAACGTCCAATCGAATTAGGTGCAGACATTGTCATTCATTCGGCGACTAAATATATTGGCGGACATAATGATGTGTTAGCTGGTTTAGTTGTCGCTAAAGGTGCTGAATTAGCAGAACGTATTGGCTTTATTCATAATGGTAGCGGTATGGTATTAGGAGCGATGGATTCCTGGTTACTTATTCGCGGATTAAAAACAATGCATCTTCGATTAAAGCAGCACGACGCGAATGCCAAAGCCATTGCCGCATTTTTAGAGGAAGAAGAGCTTGTGACAGATGTGCTATACACAGGAAAAGGTGGTATGCTATCATTCCGCTTGGAAAAGGCTGAATGGGTTGACCCATTCCTACGAAACTTAAAGCTAATTACTTTTGCTGAAAGCCTTGGCGGTGTTGAAAGCTTTATTACGTATCCTGCTACTCAAACACATGCAGACATGCCTTATGAGGAGCGTATTGAACGTGGTGTATGTGACCGATTACTCCGCTTCTCTATTGGAGTTGAAGAGGCTGAGGATTTAATTGAGGATTTAAAACAAGTATTCGATATCCTTAGAAAAGAGGCTTAAAGATGAAGCAGCATATTGAAACAAGCCTAATACACGCAGGTGTTCGTGACGGCTATGAAAATAAAAAAGGTGCAGTCAATGTACCTATGTATTTATCATCTACTTTCCATCAGGAGAGTATTGATGAATTCGGCGAATATGATTATGCACGTTCTGGCAACCCTACGCGTGAGGCATTGGAAAAAGCTGTAGCAGAGCTTGAAGGTGGCGTACGAGCCCATGCATTTTCTTCTGGAATTGCCGCTGTATCTGCAGCATTAATGCTATTATCTCAGGGGGATCATATTGTCATTACGGAGGATGTTTACGGAGGAACATACCGCTTCGTCTCTAAGATTTTACCACGCTTCGGCATTAGCTATACCTTCGTTGATTTCTCAGATTTAGCAGCGATTGAAGCAGCCATTAAACCAGCTACAAAACTGCTCTATATGGAAACACCGTCGAATCCGACACTTGGTATCACAGATATTCGCGGAGTAGTAACACTTGCCAAGCAGCATAAATGCTTAACGTTTTTAGACAATACTTTTATGACACCTTTACATCAACGTCCACTTGAACTAGGTGTCGATGTTGTTATTCATAGTGCTACAAAATTTTTATCTGGACACTCAGATATTATCGCGGGATTGACAGTAACTGCTGACGAAAAGATTGGTCAGGAGCTATACTTTATCCAAAATTCATTCGGTAATATATTAGGTGTACAGGACTGCTTTACTCTTTTACAAAATATCAAAACAACAGATGTGCGTTTTAGTCGTTCTGCTGAGTCGGCACAAAAGATTGCGGAGTTTTTAGCTGCTAATCCCCTAGTTGAGCAAGTTTACTACCCGGGGCTTGCATCACATCCTGGCTATGAGATTCATCATAGTCAGTCTACGAGTGCAGGTGCAGTACTATCCTTCCGCCTACCAAGCTATGAAACTGCAAAAGCACTTGTAGAAGCAATTAAAATTCCAGTTTTCGCTGTCTCTCTTGGTGGCGTTGAATCAATTTTATCCTACCCTGTTAAAATGAGTCATGCAGCAATGGAGCCTGAAGAGCGTGCAAAACGAGGTATTACTGACGGACTATTACGTTTTTCAGTAGGACTTGAACATGTGGACGATCTGATCGCCGATTTTGCACAAGCATTAGAGGTTGCCTCAAAGGCTATATAAAACACAACCGCGTTTCTAATTATAGAAACGCGGTTTTATTTTTATATATAATTTCTCAATCAGTTGTTCACACGAGCTAGCACTCGATATAAATAATCTCCATGTCCCTTTGCAAGTGTTACTTCTTGTTCATCTGTTATCCAGTAAAATGAAAACACAAAACCTGACTCGTTTAAACCTGTAGGACAATGCTGCCATGCATCTCGTTTTTCCTTTGTAGTTAAATGATAAAAATAACGTTTTTGCAGAACCCCTGAATGATGATTAAAATAATCTTGGGCAATTAACCCCTTAACTGTTAAATCGACTAAACCTGTCTCCTCAAACATCTCTCGGGTTACAGCCTCTAGTGGTGTTTCCCCTTCCTCAACCGTGCCTTTAGGAATTTGAATCCCTGCTCCTTCTGTATTTTGCTCAAATACTAGCACTTGTAACTGACCTTCATGCTCTCTCGTAATATAGCCAAATGCCTTCTCAACAACTTGCATGAAGTCATCCCCCTTTTTACATGATTAAAAGTTACAATAAATAGTCTCATCACCATATCATGTGGTTGATTTCCGTTCCGGCTGGGCGCTTTTCTAGGTGCGTCTGGCCCAACAGATGTCTTTTGTGCGAAAGCGAAGCGGCAGCGAAGCGGCAGCAACAACAGGTTTTCGTCTGTGCGAAAGCGTAGCGACAGCAACAATAGGTTTTCGTCTGTGCGAAAGCGAAGCGGCAGCAACAACAGCACGATTTTGGTCACGAAGGCGTTATCACAGGACGTGATGCTTTTAGTCTTCGTTCCTCTATTGCTAATCCCCGTGGAGTCACCCAGCCTTCACTCCAATCAACTAATATAAAATGCATATTTTAAAAAATGTCACCCACAAATTTTGGTGATGAATCAATAAATAGAAAAATTGGAACTGGGTTAAAAAGTATTGATATCAATTATATAACATATGTAAAAGAATGACATCATTTTCGTGCAAGAAATTGCCAAATGGAGTTGGTTTGAGCTACTCCCACTTTGGTTTTGTTATTCTGATATTTTTATCACGATGTTTGATGCTTTACCAGCGATTCTTGTACTTTTATCAGCGATGTTCGAGGTTTTATCAGCGATTCTTGTACTTTTATCAGCGATGTTCGAGGTTTTATCAGCGATTCTTGTACTTTTATCAGCGATGTTTGAGGTTTTATCAGCGATTCTTGTACTATCAATTCAAATATGTAATCTATGCAAGATTGATTTGCTCGGATTGAATGACAAGTGCTGTTAAGCCTGAATTACTACCGGATTCATGCGCCTCTCCTTTTTGCCAAAGAATACCGTCCCCAGTCTTTATCATTTCTTTTTCTTTATCCTCACCGCAAACCCATCCTTCACCCTGAATAACAATAAATAACTGTGGCACAGGCGCATCATGCATCCCAACAACACCACCAGGCTCTATATAAATGAGGCCAATATTTGTAGGCTCCACAGTTTTCGTGATTTTCGTATAAAAAGAATTCATTGATTGATAATTATTAATTTGATTGGCCATCTCTTGTGTGAATTTAAATATTTTCATGTTGTTTGCATGCTCCTTTCTATTTAAAACCCAAAATTATTATTTGCGAACCATTTTATACATTAAAACATCGTCTATATATTCATTGTCATGTAGCTTTATTTCATTTATTTTTCTTCCTTCTTCAACAAATCCCATCTTTTTATAGAGCGCAATAGCCCTTTCGTTTGTTGAAAATACGCCAAGACTAACTTTTTCAATATAGGGGTTATGCTCTGCCCACGATATTACCCTCTCCAGCAAAAGTTTCCCAATTCCTAGACCACGATATTCTTTTAGCACCATCATGCCAAACGTACCTGTATGCGCTAATCGCTTTCGATGTGGTGATTGAAATACAAGCCAGCCAACCAATTTTCCTTGATATTGTGCGATAAAAATTGTTTCACGTTCATTTGCCAATTTTGCTTGTATCCACTGTTTTTGCTCATCGATCGATCGCTGAAATTCTTCGAATGTAGTTATTAAAAAATCTTCTTCTGCTATTACTTCTTTCTGTATTTCTAGCATAGTTGCTGAATCTTCTTCGACAGCAACGCGAATATTAATTTGTTTTTCCATTTCCCCTCACCTCTTTTAAAAGCATTGTAAAACAACCCACGCTTTATCAAATTGTTTATTTTTACAATCTTCCTCACGAATCCAGAAGTACAATCTGCCACTATCGCCCCACATAAACCCTAGATCATCTTCCGAATCAATTTGGAGTAATAACCGCCAATCAGTCGCTCCTTTCTCTAATTCCTTTCGTAAAGGATCGCTATAACCTGTTGAGTCGCCACAATATAAGCCATTTGTCACCAGTTGACATTCCAAATACATGTCGCCTTGAATCGCATCTGGATAACCGTCTATACGATGAGTAGCCCTAGACAAATCATCTACCTCTATCCACTCGTATTCAAAATCTCTATAGCTATCAGCCTCCTCTTCATTTAAAATTTCTTGTAAAAACATCGAGTAAGGCGAATCCCATGATGGAAGTGTCAATTCATTTTCAAATTGTAGCGCTGCGCTGTCGATGTTACCATGCTCGTGTAATGATGCGGGAATTTCCATTCTATTCAGGCTACTAGTCTCTTGAGAGAAATAGAAAACTTTAAAGCCATCACGATCTTTCGGGTCGTATCCCCAAGGTTGCTCGACAGCATCATAGAAAAAAGACAGCACACCATCCGTGGGTAATAAGCTGTTTGTATCGTAAGTTTTGGTTTCTCTTAGATTTAGTTGGCAAAGAAAATACAACGGTCTATTGTCGTTTGTATAGGGCCATGAAAAACCTGATGGTACATCCGGACAGCCACCAATTTTTGAGCTGCCAATCTGAATTTTTTCTTCAGGTATTTGATTCACCATCATTCGAATGGATTCCTTTGCGAAAGTTAATAATTCCTCCGCTCTATGCTCTAATCCAAATTCCTTTAATCCTTTTTTTAGTTTTTCTACGTTGCTCATTTACTTTCCCCTCCTAAAATTTCGTATTTTTTCATATATCCATTTTATCAAAATAAAAACAAAAATCCCGCAAATTAACAATAAACAAAAGAAAAACCCAGAATATGTTCTGGGCTTGATGACACTTACTTTTCTAGCATGATTAAAACTGTCGGGCTTTTGCTTCACTTCTCAAGATACGGTTATGGAGAGTAATCTCCGTTTCACCATTTACTTGAGATTTTGAACGCTTAATCCTTGACCAGTTGCGGTGGATTTTTTGAGATTTTGGGTCTAACTGTTCAAACCTACTCATTTGCCATCCTCCTCATCAATATAGATTTCATAAGTGAAACCTTTTTTAGTATGACCTTACAATTAAAAATTATTCAGTTTTCTATCACCCTTGCCCCCATACTTCTTGCAATGTACTTCTAAATAACCCGTCTAATTTTTGTGTAGGATCATCCACTTTGACATAAAGATTTTTACAGTATGCTTCAATATGCTTTATTTCATTAGCTAAATACTCATTTATTATTTCAATTCGTGGCTCCATATTTAGTTCTTCACCAGTCATTTTTCTCTGCAAAAGCTGCTGAATTTCCGTTTTTAAAGGGCCATCAGAAATTATTTCATTTAGCAATTCCTGAAAATCAATTGGTGGAACCGTAATGTTTTTCTCTATCCATTTACATGCTAAAACTGGTCTTAAGACATAGAAATATTTTTTTATTTTTACTTCTGAGCCCTGTAAATACTCTCGATAATTGTTTTTAGCCATATTTAAATAGTGATATAAGCTTGCAATTGGAGAAAATACTTCACTTTCCAGTAATCTTACCATGTCAATAAATGAATATTGTTGGTCATAAACAATATTGCTTCGTAACCACTCTAAAAGAGGTGGATTACTTTTGCGAAATAGCCTTAATGCTTTTGTTATTTCCCACCCACTAATATCTAACAAATCATTAATAGGTACTTCAATGACATCTCTCTTAGCACCAATTCCTTGAGGGTCGATTGAAAGATACCATTGAGGTTGATGGATATATATGAAACGAACATCATAATCACTGTCCTTGGAAGGAAATCCCCAAGTGCGACTACACGATTCTACTGCATATAAAATTTTTATTTGATACTCTTTTTCAATTTCTTTTAATTTATTTAGTATTATTTCTTTCATTTAATACACCACTTCCCAAATTTCACTATTTAGATGAGGTCTTTAAAACATTTTAAAAACCTTCCATCACAGCCGACTATCTATATATTGCCCTATAAAGGCGATAATTAGGCTCCTCACCAAAACTTGTGCTTGATTTCTGTTCATGACATTACTTTTTTAAAAGTATCTCCCTCTTTATCCTTCATTCCTTTCTTTAAAGAATTTTTTTGTTATAATTCGAATCAATAATCGGGAATATATTCCTTAAAAATAAGTAACAGTTATATCAAAATACCTTCTTAGATATAGTAATTGTATGTAAAAATAAGTAAGAATTCTCTACAACTTAATATTTAATATGATTTAAGTATGATATATACTATAGAATGCGGGAAAATATATTCAATTTATATATAAATTGTAACTATAGAAGGGAAGTGTCAACTTTAGATTCTACACATCTGATCCAACGATTTTACCCATATTCTCATAAAAGAACAACTTAATATAAAAAAGAAGTGGAGAAAAATTACTATGTCTATCAGAAAAAAGCTATATATTGGATTCGGAACAATTATTCTATTTTTATTGATCAGTTCCTCTATAGCCTACTACCAAATGAATAAAATTAATAAACAGTACTCTTTGTTAATTGAGGATCGTGTATTTAAACTTATAGAAGTAAATAATTTACTCAATGCTTCTTCTTTAGAGGCGAACTATATTCGTTCTTATATTATCGAACCGAGTGACACAGCCATTAAAAATTTAGAAGATCAAGAAAAAATTATCAACAAAAAAATAGAGGAACTTGATAAACTATTCACTAGTCAAACGACACGAGATCAATTGCAAATTATTAAAACGAACCAAGCCATTTTCGAAGAAGCAGCAAATGAAATTATCATTTCATATAACAAAAAAATTGATTCACAAGCTATTATTGATATTATGAGAAAAAAAGGACGCCCTGCAGGTGAAGCGATTCAACAAGCAGTTCAAGAAATTGTCATTTATCAAACTGAACAAGTAGATAAAGTAAAAGCCGAGTCGTCTAAAACGGCACAGGTAAGTTCAATAATCATTATTATTTTCGCTATTGTTTCTACAATTTTTGCCTTATTGATTGCGTTATTAATTACACGGTCTATTACAATTCCAGTTAATAAACTAGCAGCCGCGGCAAAAGTAATTGCTAACGGGGATTTACGGCAAGAAGACGTGGAAGTGAAGACAAAAGATGCAATTGGAAATTTAGCGGCTTCATTTAATTTAATGAAATCCAATTTACACTCACTAATTAATAATGTTTCTACAAATGTAGAGCATACTACTTCTCTAGCCGAGGAATTAGCAGCAGGTACTGATGAGGTATCTCTTTCTTCCAACAACATTGCCAAACGTATAGAAATAACGGCAGACAGCGTTAGCCAAGCAGCAACAACTGGACGTGATTGCTCTATTGCCATGGACGAAACAGCATTCGGTGTTCAACGCATCGCTGAAGCAACACAAGCACTCCACACGAAAGCTGCCGATACACAGTCTATTGCAAATGATGGTGGGGAAATGTTAAACACGACTGAAAATCAGATGATGATTATTCAGCAATCCTCTCATGAGACAAACGAACGTATCAAACAATTTAGTGCTCAATCGGCTGAAATCGAAAATATTTCGAAAGTCATTACCAACATTTCTGATCAAACAAACCTACTTGCACTCAATGCAGCCATTGAAGCGGCACGTGCAGGTGAGCATGGACAAGGCTTTGCTGTTGTTGCAGATGAGGTGCGTAAGCTAGCCGAAGAATCGAAAAAATCTGCCAATCAAATTGTCGGCTTAACAACGCTTATTCAGCAAGATACAAAAGAAGTAGAAAAAGCGGTAAGCGTTACAGTGCAAAATATTGATGAAGGCGTTGCTTACGTTAAAAATGCACAATCTGCCTTTACTGACATTATGAAAGCAATTGAAGATATGGCATCTCAAATTGAAGACGTTACTGCTTCTACACAGCAAATTTCAGCAAGTACCGAAGAGGTTTCTGCATCCATCAACGAAATGTCTTCTACGGCAAATAATGCGGCTGAACAATCTGAATTGATAGCAGCTACCATTGAGGAGCAAACAGCAACTATTCACGAAATAAGTGTTGTTGCAAAATCCTTAAGCGAAGATGCAACGGCCCTACAAAAAAAGATAAGTAAATTTGATGTCTAATCATCAAAGAAAGTAGCTATAAATCTAAGACTGGGACATAACTGGTTCAAACCTTAAAAAGCGCGAGAAAATCAATTTTTTTAAAATTAATTTCTCGCGCTTTTCTGATGTGAAAATTTTTAATTTTCTTTGAAAATATACTATGCCCCCTGCCTCTTTTCCTCCACTCCGATCAACTAATATACAGGGCATATATAAAAAAAAAAATATCATCCACAACTTTTGGTGATGAGCCGATAATTAGTATTTTATTCATTAAAAATACCACAACCGAATGATTGTGGCAGTGAGAAATTTAATAGTTAATAAAATTTATTGCAATAAAATTTGGAGAATTGTAATAAATACAGCCGCGACAATGGGCACTATTTTCAAAGAAGTGTAGCCGATTGAAGATGTACATATTGGCTCTAATGGATCCTTTGTTGGTGATGCTAAATATTGAAGAAAACGTTGCCAGCGACTTTTCTTGTATGTCATTAGCTGCTTGGGAATCTCCACTTTATCGTGATCTAAGCTGTCTTTTAACCATTGTTCCTTTTGAAATTCATCCTTAAGCATTGAAATCCTCCTTTAGCTCTTCCTTTAAAGTTCTTATCGCATTATGTAGCCTTGATTTAACTGTGCCAAGAGGAATGGACAAAATTTGTGCAATTTCCTCCTGTGGCAAATCATGATAGTAAACAAGCAAAATAACTGCTCGTTGCTTTTCGGGTAATTGAAGTATCGCCTCTTGTATCGTTAATTTCTCATCAGCAGACATTCGATGACTTGACGTTGGTACTAAAAACGGGAAGAGCGTGCGCCATTTTTTACGTCGATTCAATTTATTAATCATTAAGCGATAAGCGATTTGAAATAAAAACGCCTTAACCGTCCCCTTTTGCTGGTCAAAATCTTCTTTTATATATTGTAAACGCTCAAAGGTATCTTGCACAATATCAATGCTCAGCTGTTCTTCCCGAGTATAACGAAATAAAAAGCAGTACAAAGGCTCATACAAACGACTATAGAGCTGTTCGAAGCCCTCGACATTGCCGTTTTTATAGGCCTCCATCCACTCCTCATTGCTTATCATCTAGCTCATCCCCCCAATGAGCCTTAATGGACTTCAATGTCATGGACACACGTGAAACTAAATATATGACTATTACAATGACCCATGCTTGCGATTGATTTGTAAAAAACTGCACATATGGATTTTCAATTGTTAGTGAAAAAAACAAAAGCATATTTAATGCCTGCACACAAAGTATTGTGTAGATGGCTATAACGAGCGTTAAAGTATCAAATACATTCCAACGTAAATAAATGGTTGTTTTTTTATAATTAATTTTTCCATTTTCGCGAACTACATATTTTTTATTCATCGGGATTGTAATTCCCAAAATAATAATACTCCAAACGCCAACGACAATAATAGATACAATAAATCCAATTCCCATAAAATCACCTACTGACTGCTATATACTTTTTTAGCGATGGCTGCTAACACCATGCTAATAACTGCTAAAATTATACAATATTGATATTGCGGAAGCCATGTTTCGTTAATTAAATTCAAGTACATTTGCAAGCTATCATTTAAATAAAGCATTGGATTCCAGATTAAGAAAATAAAATAATCCTGTGGATTTTTCTCCGCAAGCGTTAAAAACATCGTTGTCATCGTTACTGAAAACATGAATAAAATCATAATAGTCACTAACATACTTTGAGCTACTTTCTCGTTTTTAAATAGACCTGCCAAAATAAAACTCAATGGATATAATGCCAATAATACAAAATTACTCATTAAAATTATCATCAAAAAAGAAGTAAGAGAAATATCAATGATGAAGGAATAGCCAATGAGAAGTAGCACTAAAAATACATTTAATAATGCAAAGACACCAATCCCCATTCCGATATAATAAGTTAATGGCTTAACGCCTGTTCGCTGCACCCATTGAAGGGTTTTATTGGCCTTCATATCTGCTAAATAGATTGTAGCACTAGAAAAAGAAAAGAAGAAAATTAGCATTAATATAGACATTGGTAAAAACTGACCTTTAATCATAAAATCTATCGGATCTCCAGCCACTATACTTTTACAAATCACTGAAGTAATCATAAATATAAAGGCTGGCAACAAATTTCCAATAATCATTCCTGGATTGCGGATACTTTCTAACATATACATGCGTGCAATTTGTTTAATCATCCCGCTTTTCCTCCTAAAATTTGGCCTGTCACTTCATAATAAAGACCTTCGATTCCTGGCAATTTCGCGTCTGTGTATTTTTGATAGAGTTCATCCTGTGTGCTATTTTCAATAAGCTTCCCGTCTTTTAAGATCACTACATAATCAAATAACGGTTCTAACCCTACCACCTCATGACTAATAATGATGATCATTTTGTTACGTTGATGAATTTCTTGTTGTAAGTAAAACATCAATTGCTTTTTCTTTGTTAAATCTAAATCAGCAAACGGCTCATCTAATATGATGATTGGTTTATTTAATAAAAAAGAAAGGAAGATGGAAACTGCTTTTCGTTGACCGCCTGATGCATTTTTCAATAAGATGTGGTCATAAGTAGGTAACCCAAATATCTCATATAGCTCTCCCAAATCATTTTTATTGTTGGTCAATGTAGTAAAAAGAGCCATCACTTCACGAATTTTCAGATGCTGATAACTCGAAAAAAATTGATACTGCAGCGCAACTTGTTCATGCACATGTTGGGACGAATCATTGAATAAAATAGAACCACCATCAGGTTTTATATCTCCAGCTATACATTTTGATAATGTAGATTTACCCGCTCCATTCTGACCTAATAACAAATAACAATATCCCATTTCAAATGTGGCCGACACACCATCCAAAACGATCACACCATTATATTTTTTCACAATATCCTTCACAATAAGCTCCAAAATAAACCCTCCCTTTTTTAAATGTTCACTGACTATACAAACGGGGATTGCAAAAGGTTCATTTTATTTTAAAAAAATGAAATAAAATTATATGTTCCTATAAAATGATTTTTTATGTAAAATTAATAATTATTGGTAATTAAGTAAAAATAAAGTTGTGTAATCCTAACACGGCTTCTACTGACGACGTTCGCTGAGTGGTTAGACCAATTTTTTCTTGTTTTTACTTCACGATTAATAGAATACTAATTAAGGGAGTTACTGAAGTGAGCAATTTTGAAGAACTTAAGTATTTTTTAGGACCACATTTTGGTCCAGAGATAGGCTGGGAGCTAATCGAATACGCTGTTATTGATCATCGACAATTAAGTAAAAAAGAACGATCCAAATTCAAAGAAGAGCTCCTTTATATGAAGAAACTGTTAGAACAAAATCAATATGATAAAATACAACAAATTATTGAGAAGAATGATTTAGAAGATACCAAGCTTTGTAATATTGAAAAAATACAAAGATTTATTGAAGAGGTTTTACCTATTATTGAGAAATATGAATATAAGAAAGGTATCCCTTATGTCCCTTTTAAAGCTTTAAACTATCTGTTTGATACAATTATTATCCCAACTAAAACATTTTTATCTTTTGACTTTATTGCTATATATATCAAAAAAGAAGGAGATACATTTATACATCATATCTTGCAAGATTTACAATATGTAAAAAAAGCCTTTGTGGAGAAAGATGAAGCTAAGATTCAAAAGTTACGAAAGCTTTCCAAAGAAAAAGGGGTTAATATTTTAGAAACACAATATCGTGATGAATTTATCCAAGTAGTAACGAACGAATTAAGTTAATAAACAAGATAAAGAGAATTGACTACAAATGAAAGCACTAAATATCCCGTTCATCCCTCAAAATATTCGATCCATAAAGTATAACTTCAGTTAGTTAATAGTAATTTTTCTACTTTATAATAAGTAAAGATAATAGAGATTTTGCGCTTTAGTGTAAATGTAAACACCGAGCACCAATGTGTACTTCTTTCTCTTTTCACTATCGCATCCTGTATGATTGTTTGGTACATACAAAAAGACCTCTCACCAGGGAAAGGTCTTTTTGTTGTTTAAGATTTTATTATTTTCCAAAATTCTGTTCCATAGCTTTTATTATTAAATTCAACAGGCGTTTGTGTTTTCGCAAAGTTCTCGCCAACGTCTATTTTGTTTACCTGATTTTGTAATGGTGAGCCAAATGAAAACTCCATTTGCAAATCAGTAAGGTTAAATAAAATTGAATGTACTGTTCCAAAGCTTTCTTTGTAATTATGGACGGATAACCCTTTAGGGAACTCTGTTAAAAGAAGTTCTTGGATTTCATCAATGGATCTTTTTCCACTTTCCTTAAATTTCGCCTCTAAAATATCATATCTTAATTGAGAATGCTCGAGTTTGCCATGCTCCATTTCTTGTATTGCGGAAAATAGTCCATGATTAGTCGCAATAAGATAATCTAGTTCAGCACGTTTAACTTCTTTTATTCCGTCGTATGTTCCAATCAAAGCCGCGTCACCAGTTGCATCAGCAATAAGTAAATTCATATTCGTTCCTACTGGCATATTGTTAACCATATATATTGCTTCTTCTACATTTTCACAGTTTTCTAATAGGGCTCTAACAATAACCATAAACTGTAACCCTGGTACTACTGGTGGTCTCATACCAGGATATTTGCCAATGGGCATACCACAAGATGCATATGCAACACATAGCCCCTTCTCATTTAAGCCTTCACTTCGACCGAATGTAGAAACTGAAAATCCTGTATGAGTAAATTTCCCTTCGACGTCTGTTGTACACAAACGCATATCTGAAATACCAGGTGATAGATCATAATTTCTTAAAACATATGTTTTACCATCTGCCATTTTTCCAGGTAATATAGCCCCTAAACTACATCCCCCAGGAATTAACCACGCATTTTGATAATAATTTAATTGTTCGGGCTCATAGCCAAAGCCGTCCGCAAAGCCTTCTAATTCTTTATTTAAACCTGGGCAATACTGCTCAATTTGTGCTTTCATTTTAAAATAAGCGTTGTCAGAAGTTAAATTTTCCGTAAAGAATAGCGATTTCGCAAAAGGGTTTTTTTGATATTCTCGCGCTTGTTGTTGCCCAATCTCGTACGAACTACCTTTAAGAAATGCAAACTGTCCTGTATTTGTTTTCATCGATATACCCCATTCTATATATTAGTAGCAAGATATTTCTTACCTTGCTAAATACAGAATAAAGTCTCCATCTACTGGAGAGTTTAGCTAGTTTCTTACTTTCACAAAAACTTTCGTCAAAAAATCATTTGGATGTAGCTCAATATTTGGTTTAATATTAATTGGATTTACGACTTCAGTTGGTATTAACCCCTCTATGTATTGCTCCATAAACATCCCTTCTACCTGAAGTGATTGCTCAGTAAGCCATTCCTGCAAGCGACTATAGCCAAAATGTAGCTCTGAATACGGTCCTTTTACATCTATACAAGCATACTTGCCTTCTGATATTACTTTAATGTGCTCCATCTGTTGCGTTCCTTTTACTGGTAACAGCAGTTCAACATCTGCTATATTTTGGTTACTGTTCTGTTGGTGGAGAATTGCAACAAGCTCACCATCTATCTCAAATTGATACGCATATATTCGTTCAAATAATTTTTGTACTAGCTTATCCATTTCAATAATATGTATCTTTTCACGGATGGAGAGCACCTGTGTTTTTGGTCGTTCTTCTATGTAACAACTTGATAATATTGGCTTTGGATTAAATGTCTCTTTGTCCCTTATAGAATTTTTTACTTGGACAATATTTTGAATTTGTTCAGCGATTATTTCTTGTTGGTGCTCTAATTCCTGAACTTTTTTATTTAATCTTGCCTCTAAATCTTGCCTATTATTTTTTCCGTTAATAATCTGTTCAATTTCTTTTAATGAAAATTGGCAATGTTTTAGAACCTGTATAGTATTCAGCTCTTTCATTTTATCGTAATCATAATAACGATAGCCTGTCACTTGATCTATAAAGGATGGTTCGAGTAACCCAATATCGTTATAATAACGAATGGTTTTTATAGGAACATTGCACAGATTCGAAAACTTTCCAATGCTATACATAATAAAACCTTCTTTTCAAATATTGTTGAAATCGATTAACGACTTAGTTATTACTATATCGAAATATAGAAATGTGGTAAATGTTTCAAATTTAATGTTCATTATCATAACATGGCAAACATTTTGACGAGTGTCCTCCCAAGCCCAAAAAGAGTATACTCTGATTTGAGCATACTCTTTTTGTTAAATATTATTTATGAGCATTTCTAATACTTACTGCAATGAATGATTGCACTGTTAGTTCGTATGTGAATTTCCCTTGCTTTCGCGGGTATTCGCCCTCTTCGCGCAGGTACTTACCCTGCTTCCGCGGGTATCTACCTATTTCGCTCGACTCTCCATATATAGGAACTTATTTTTTAAAGCGATTACGTATGTTGGCATATACAAGCGTGAAAATTGTAAGACCTATAAAGAGAACGAACCCGATAATAAATAGCCATTCCGTTTTGAATAGGTCGTTCAGTCCCCATAAAAGTAAACAAAAACAGTAGCCATACATTACTTTACCTACAAATTTTGCGAGTGCTTTTTCGTTATATTTCTCTTTCTCACTATCAGACATCGTATTGTAGCCCGCTATTAAAAATGCACCTTTGCCTTGTGATAAAACTATCGCAAAGATTAGGAACGGAATCATTATGATAAACCAAACAATAGCATCCATGTTGCTTAGTCTCTACTTTTCATTTAGAATAAACTGCTGAATGGCTGGCAGTAATTCTTTATGAAGTGGTAATGATGGGTCTGAATATGTTGCTAAATTCTTCGTACGATCTGCCGGAGCATTTTTTAGCACATGATTCATTCCGTCCATATATACAAGCTTGGCATCTGGCTTGCCTTTCTTTAATGCTTCTGCATCCGTTGCAACTACTTGTAAGTCAGTTGTTCCTTGAATAATTAAAACTCGGCTATTCACTTTCGCTAGTTCACTTGCAGGGTTATACTTTAACCATGAAATCATATATGGTTGAATGGAAGAACGGAAAAGAGATTGTAATTCTGGCGAAACGTTCTTCACTAGCTCGCCTTTTTTTAAAGATGCAAGAGTATCTGTCGATTCTTTTAGAAGCTCTGGTGCTAACTGACCTTTTAATTGCTCTAACAAAATTTCATCTATTGGTCTTCCAGCACCTGCTATCGAAACAAAGGACTCTACATTTGCTTTTTGTGCTGCTAGCAAACCAATAAGTGAGCCTTCGCTATGTCCAATAATATGAACACTTGAATAAGCTTTATCAGCTAAAAGGGTATTAATTACTTGAACTGCGTCATCTACGTATTGGTCAAAAGTTATATCTTCTTCCTTTGTTAGAAGGGACTTGTTATCACCAAGCCCACGTTTATCATAGCGGACAGAAGCAATACCGTCTTTTGCTAATCCTTCCGCAATCATTTTTAAGCTGTCATTTTTACCAGCTATTGCTGAATTTCCATCCTTATCAGTTGGTCCAGAGCCTGCTATGATAAGCGCAACTGGAGATGGCTCCTTACTAGCCTTTTGAAGAGCCACTGTTAACTCACCATCTTTAACGGGAATCTTTAATGTTTCATACGTAACTGGTTGTTCTGGTTGTTCTTTGAATGGTTTTAAGACAAGTGGAAGTTTGCCACCATTTTGTTGAAACGTTGCTTCAATTTGCCCATCTTTTAATGTTCCGTTAATTTCAATAGCCGAGCCATTTAAGTTGATCGAAACACTCACTTGATCACCATTGTATTTAATGCTTTTAAATGGATAATTGGATAATCCTTGTACAGGTACTGATAAATTCCCGCTATCTTTCTGCAAATCAACGATAATTGGAAGTGCTCCGTTTGGTGTTTCAATGTTCCCTTCCCATTTACCTACTAGCTGTTCATTCATTTTATTGTCCCTTTTCGTCTCTTTTCCTTTTGTGTTGTCTTCCTTCTGAGTGCATGCTGCTAATAATAAGAGTGCACAACATAAAAATAATAGTTTTTTCATAAAATCTCTCCTTCTATTTAAAGATGGTCAATAATATTGGTAATAATATGACGAATAAAATGATATAGCTCCATTTATTCGCCAGATTCACGGTCCAACCAACACCGAATTTTTTTTGTACTAATAATGAAGGGTCATTTTTATTGATGTATAAAATACCCCATTTCCAGTATCGATCATCAGCTGCAGCTGTTTCGTTTGTATGTAAATCGTCAAAGCGTTCATTACTCTTAGTTAACTTCCAAATTAAGAGGGTAAGCCCTCCTAAAGAGACTACAATAAAACCGATAAAAAGCGGGAAAAAGTAAGGAATTGTTTGATCTTTTAATATCACTGTCTTGTAATGTGAAACTACAAAAAGTATGGTTAAACTATAATTAATTGCAGCGAAGTACCAGCTACCATATTTCCGTTGTTGAAGCTCTCTATTGGCGGAAGCTTCTTTCTCTTGTGCACTCAATTGTAATTTGGCACTTTTCATGCCTTTACTCATGATGAAAAAGCTAATTTGTAGACCTAGTAAAATAAGCGGCATTTCAATAACTGATAGCCATGTTTTTTCTGTCCAGCCGTCTACCTCACCTGCAGCATTCCAATGGGTAGCAAATACATCCGGAATGGCATTGTAATTCATATAGGTAAAGGTAATTAATGCTAAAGTGATAATAATTGGTAGTGCAAAAAATGTAGGTGAGAGTACTTCATCTTTTTCTCGTATAGATAAATCCATCACATAGACAGTTTTTACATGTGCTTCCCAATTCTCTTGTGTTTTTAGTTTTTTTGTTTTTATATGATAAAACATATAAAGTCCAGCTGATATGAGAAGCAAGACATATAGCAAGATAAAGGATAATAAAACAAAACTCTCTTCCTGAATGGATGTAAATAGTAGTAAAACTTGGCCTAAAAGAAATGCAACTGCTATACTCCCTACCAACATGCTGTAGTGCTTTTTAAATATTTGTAATTGTTGATGTTGCACATAGGGCTCTGGAATTGAAACGCCAAACACTGTTGTTTTTCTCGTCAAATAGGGTGTTACTATTTCCAGTACCCCTACAAAGATAAAAATGCTTAATATAAAAAGCATATTTCCCCTACTTCCATTGTTTTAAAATTCGATGAAACAAATTTGTCATCTGATCTTTTTCGAGACCACGTGCAAAGGCCTCTGCCATAATTGGTTTTAATGCATTTTCTACTTTTTCAACGTCCGTTTCTTCCAGCTCTTTTTTTTGACCACCAATAATGATAGCCTTTGCTTTCGGCTTTAATTCGATTAACCCTTTTTCTTCAAGTTCATGATAGCTTTTACTTACCGTACTGACATTAATCCCTAAATCCGTAGCCATTGAACGAACTGAAGGTAATGTATCGCCATTTTTTAGCTCTCCTTTAGCAATTAACTCAATTAACTGATTTGCTAACTGTTTGTAGAGCTGTAATTCACTGCTTGGATCTAAATGAATATTCATCTTACCCCTCCAATCTGTATCGCTCATTACCAAACAGAAATCTGTCATACTTAGAGTAAAACAGTTTTCTAAAAATGTCAAATTCTATATAAAGCGGTAATTACCTTCCCACTGAGGTTTTTAGAGGAACTAATGCGAGATAAAAAAAAGGACCCAGAAAAATTCTGGATCCCAAGAACACTTATTTCTATTTGATCTGATCTGTATCGGTTTTTGCTTCTTCTTAAGCTACAGCAAAACAAAATATTCTCTGCCTCACCAATTCCTTAAGATTTTAGAAGCTCACCCTATACAACTGTGGCGGACTTTCCTGAGATTCCTGGTCTTTGGGTGTTTGACTACTCATTCTACATCCTCCTAATCATTTTAGATTAATAAGTGATTCCTCTCTTAATATGAACCTTAACACAAGTGTTTATTCATCTGCTAAGCATTTTAATTAAAAGTGCCTTAGAATATAACTCCAAGGAAATGTTGGGTTTCCGTTTCATTTATGCTTCTTCTTTAAAGACCTGTTGCGCAATGGTTAGAGCATTTTGCACACGCGGAAAACCTATGTAGGGAACTAATTGTAATAGAGCTTCCACAATTTCTTTCTGTGTGACACCCGCATGTAAACCTCGCTTAATATGTGTTTTTGTTTGTGGGGCAGCACCTTGTGTTACCACTGCTGTAATGACAACAAGTGCACGACTTTTTGCATCTAGTCCTGGTCGTGAATAAACATCACCATAGGCAAATTCAATAATCATTTTGCGTAAATCCGGTGCAACATCAGCTAGTGCATCTGCTTCAATCATTCGAGCCGCTTCTTCCTTTGTGATATACTGTTTAATTGTTTCTAACCCCTTTGTAAAACGCTCATTCATGGAAAATCCCTCCCGTTGTTATTTCTTTACACAAAAACCCCAATTCCGCGTCTCCAGAATTGGGGATTGTCCTTCACTTATGTAAGGGTCACTTTTTCGTTTCACCCTCTGGCTTTAACGAAAAAGGAAATGGTTTTCATAGTGCCTCACTGGACAGCTTTAATGAATATCTATGCAAAAGTCACTAGGACATGCACGCTAAAGAAATGGTTATGCAAGACAAGTTTTTGCTTTTTCAATTTGGATTATTACTTGATCAAATCCTGTACCACCTAATGAATGACGACGACGAACGGCTGCTTCAGGTGCTAATACATCGTAAATATCCGCTTCGATAAGCTCACTTTCTTTTTTCATGTCTTCAAGCGGTAAATCTAATAAGTAGATACCCTTTTGAATACATGTGAATACAAGTTTTCCTGTCACTTCATGTGCTTCACGGAATGGCATACCTTTTGTTGCTAGATAATCTGCAAGCTCCGTAGCATTGGAGAAGTCAGAGTGTACTGCCTGGTGCAATCGCTCTGTATTGACTGTCATTGTGCGAATCATACCTTCAAAGATTTTTAGAGAACCAAGAATTGTATGGACTGTATCGAACATACCTTCTTTATCTTCCTGCATATCTTTGTTGTATGTTAACGGAGTTCCTTTAAGAACGGTTAATAAGCCCATTAAGTTACCGTAAACGCGTCCCGTTTTTCCACGGATTAACTCTGCCATATCAGGATTTTTCTTTTGTGGCATAATAGAAGAACCTGTTGAGAAGGCATCATCTAATTCGATAAATTTGAATTCATCAGTCGACCACAAAATAATTTCCTCAGCAAAACGAGATAAATGCGCCATTAATAATGATGAATTGCTTAAAAATTCAACGATAAAATCACGGTCACTTACTGCATCCATAGAGTTTGCATAAACCTCGCTGAATCCTAAAAGCTCAGCGGATTTTAAGCGGTCGATTGGGAAAGTTGTACCCGCCATGGCACCTGCACCTAAAGGCAGAATATCGATACGTTTAAGCGATTCTGTAAAGCGCTGTTTATCACGCTCTAACATCCAGAAATAGGCCATTAAGTGATGGGCAAATGAGATTGGTTGTGCACGTTGTAAATGTGTATAGCCTGGAGCAATTGTTTCTACATGCTCCTCAGCCTTTTCAAGTAACGTGTTTTGGAATGTCTCAATTAAACCGATTGCTTCCTTCACACGTTTTTTCAAGAAAATATGCATATCTGTTGCTACTTGATCATTTCGGCTACGACCTGTGTGTAGCTTACCACCTACAGGACCAATTAAATCAATGAGCATTTTTTCTAGATTTAAGTGAATATCTTCATTGGCAACTGTAAATTCAAGCTCACCAGCGATGGCTTTCTCTTTTAATTGTGCAAGTCCACCGAGAATCGCCTCTACGTCAGCTATTGGTAAAATTCCTGTTGCGCCAAGCATCGTAACATGTGCTACGCTACCTTCAAGGTCTTCTAGAACAAGCTGTTGGTCAAAGCCAATCGATGCGCCGAACTCGTCCACCCATGCTTCTGCTGATTTTTGGAAACGTCCGCCCCAAAGTTTTGTCATAACAGCTCACCTTTTCCTTAATATCTTTTTGTAAAGGTGCAGAACAGCGCAAAGCTATCCTACACCTTGTTTGTCAAAACTATTATTTATTTACTGAAGAGTTAACCACAGTTGGCAGACCCCATAATTCGATGAAGCCTACTGCTGAAGCATGATTGAATTGATCTTCTTTAGAATATGTTGCTAACTTTTCGCTATAAAGTGAATTTGGAGATTTACGTCCTTCGACAATTGCATGACCTTTGTAAAGCTTCACGCGCACAGTTCCGTTCACAAATTTTTGTGATTCAGCAAGGAATGATTCCAGTGCTACACGTAATGGTGAGAACCATAAACCATCATAAATTAGTTCAGATAATTTTTTCTCAATGACTGGTTTGAAGTGTGCTAACTCTTTTACAAGTGTTAAGTCTTCAAGCTCTTTGTGAGCCGTTAATAGCACTTTTGCTCCTGGAATTTCATATACTTCACGAGATTTAATACCAACTAATCGGTTTTCTACGTGATCGATACGACCAACACCGTGTGCTCCAGCTACTGCATTTAGCTCTTGAATTAAATCAGCAAGCTTCATTTCTTTACCGTTTAAAGTTACTGGCTTACCAGCAATAAATTCAATTTCCACGTATTCTGCTTCATCTGGAGCGTTTTCAACAGAAACTGTTAAACCATAAGCTTCTTCTGGTGGAGATACCCATGGATCCTCCATTACTCCCGCTTCATTTGCACGGCCCCATAAGTTTTGGTCGATAGAGAATGGTGAATCTAACGTTGCAGGAATCGGTACATCATGTTTCATTGCATATTCGATTTCCTCATCACGGCTCCAACCCCACTCACGTACAGGTGCTAATACTTCTAAGTCTGGATTTAAAGCTTTGATGGAAACTTCGAAACGAACTTGGTCATTCCCTTTACCTGTGCAACCATGAGCTACTGCGTCCGCACCTACTTGGTTCGCAATTTCTACTAATTTTTTAGAAATTAATGGACGAGAAAGTGCCGATACTAGTGGGTATTTTTGTTCATACCAAGTATGCGCTTGTAATGAGATTAATGCATATTCTTCAGCGAATTCATCTTTCGCATCTACCATATATGATTCAATTGCTCCTACTTGAAGAGCTTTATTTTTTACGAATTCAAGATCCTTACCTTCACCAACGTCAAGACAAACTGCGATAACGTCCCAACCTTGTTCTTTTAACCACGGAATTGCTACAGAAGTATCAAGACCTCCTGAATATGCTAATACTACTTTTTTATTTGCCATAAAAAATGCGCCTCCAATTAATCTATAAGATATGTATGTTTATACATCCATTTAAAAGTTTATACACGAATAGTATCATGTTATAAAAATAAAAACAAGTGTATTTTTATAAATTTATAGACTTTTATGTTTATTGTAAAAAGTGAGTTACTCCAATACTTTAAGCCCTCGTACAAACTATGAATATTTTTACTCGGAAATACGATTTTTTACTCGCTACATGAATGTATATCATATAAATTTTAGGAAAGTAAATGGCTAATTGGCACAACGAGGGATTAACATAAACTATTTTGTCAACAATAAGGGGTTTTAAAAAAAACTGTAAACACACTCAATTTTTACTCGAGTACATTTACAGTTTAATTACTATTTTTTATTAAAAAATGATTTGCCTAAAAATTCAACGGTTGCAGGAGCGATTGCATATAGCTTGCTCGATAACCCCATGATTCTTGGTAAATTTACCTCTCGTACAGGGCGCTCAATTGTTTTTACAGTAGCTTGTGCGACTTCTTCAGCGGTTAATAAAAATCTTCCTAAAGACTCTCGATAACCACTTTCATCACTCGCCTTATCTAAAAATGGTGTATCGATTGGACCTGGATGTATTGCCGTGACTTTCACATTATATGGAGCCAGTTCCATACGGAGTCCATTCGTAAAGCCCACAATCGCATGCTTTGTAGCAGCATATACACTAGCCTTCGGTGTCGCTACCTTTCCTGCCTGTGAGCCAATGAAGATTAACTGACCTTGCTGTCGTTGCATCATAGGTGCTGCTAGACGTTTTGCTAAATACATCGGTACACTAACATTTAGCTCAACCATTTGTGAAATAGCTTCATCTGACAATTCAGTTGCAATGCCAAATTTACCTACACCGGCAGATAAAATTGCTACATCAAGAGGAGGTAGCTGTGTACATACTTCATCTATCGTAGCTAAATCAGTTAAATCTGCTTGGATAACGTTAGCACCTACGCGTTCTAATGCTTTCAATGCCACTATATTGCGTCCTGTTGCATAAACCTTATGACCCTGTGCTACTAATAATTCTGTAATTTTCAGTCCAACGCCACTTGTTGCACCTGTCACGAAGATAGTCTTTTTATTCACGCTCATGTTTACACCTACTTTCTATGAAATAAATAGATACCTTCTTCAGATTTTGTAGATGTAATCATATTGTTGGCCTCTAAGTAATCTAAATAACCGAGCGTTTTAGATAGTGTCAGACCAAGCTGACGTTGAAAAATTGCTGGGTAAAAGCGCTTCGTTACTTGTACAGCAGTTAATGCTTTGTCACCAAATAATTCGCAAACCTTCAAAGCTTGCTGATGCTGGCGTTCTAGTCGTTTATCAATTAAATCAGGAATATTCTGCAACTCTGCGCCATGTCCTGTATACATTGTTTTAACTGGTAATCGTCGTAATATTTCTAGCGATTCATTATATTGTAGTAACGATTTCGTACGTCCTAATGTACGGTCTAGTGGTGGCTCAATTAACGGGTTTGGCGTTATTTTTTCCAGCAATAAATCTCCACCTATTACATGATGCGTTTTTTCATCCCAGAAGATTAAGTGACTTTGTGCGTGTCCTAATGTTTCAATAGCCTTTAATCCTGGATGTCCTGGCACTTCATCCCCATCGTTAAGAATTTGTGTTAACGGTCTTTCGCCTACAAGCTCTATTTCACGGCGGACATGTACACTGGGCTGGATATATTCTTGAGGAACACCGTGTTCAAATAAGCGTTCACTGTAAAACTGCACATGGTAACGTAAAAAATCCTCGTCATGACGAAGCCATTTATCATTATAGGCATGCCCTAAAATTTCTGCATGCGGAAAGGCATCCACCCAACCTGCATGATCTGGATGATGGTGGGTTAACACAACCTGTTCAATATCTCGCATGTCAAAGCCAGCTGCTCGAATACCCCATTTTAGCGCATCATAGGCTTCCATTGTTTTTGGACCAACGTCAAAAATTGTCAATGCATCGCCTTTTACAACAAATGCATTTACATCTCCTACTTCATAGGGTGTTGGTATTTCTATTTTGTATATAGACAAAAGCTGTTTCCCCCTTTAATGCAACTAGTGAATATCGATTCATTCTATTTTACAAGTTTTTCTTCCTTTCGTCACCCTCCTGTTGACAGGTTGACGTATTATCAATATAATTTTGAATAATCAAATTATTTTTGTGCGTTGATGAAGCCAAGTACGTATTTGGTGAAGGTGTATTAGAGAGTGTTACATTTGCTGAAAGTAACATCACCCGCTCCCATTACCGAACCTACTTCTGAGCAGTTATGAAAACATAACCGTTTCCCTTGCGATAAAAGGGCTGTGAGTTGTGCCAATTGGCAAACAAAGGTGGTACCGCGGAAACAAAAGCGTTTTCGTCCTTCTATATAAGGACGAAAACGCTTTTTTATCTTCATCCAGCAAATCTTTTCTGTGCGAAAGCGAAGCGGCAGCTACAGAAGACTACCACTTTTAAAGATGGTGAGATGAATGCAGATGTGGTTCCTCTTCAGTGAGTGTCCAAACACTTACTGAAATAGAGGAACTCAGTCTAAGAGCGCCACGTCCTGTGGCAATTTATCTGTGCGAAAGCGCAGCGACAGCAACACACGACTGAGTGACCAACATCATGTTGGCCTAAAGCCTCCGGCGGATGTCACGAATTTTCAAAGGAATGAATTGTGCTAGCACAATTCAAAATCCGTACGCAATTACGCCAAGGCGAAATTGATTTTAAGAACTGGAGGTTTTTATCATGAAAAAAATACTATTTATTGGTGCAGGCTCTATGGCAGAGGCATTGATTCAGGGTTGGATTAAACAAAAGGTATTTATAGCACAAGAAATTTACGTCACCAATCGCTCAGACAAAGAACGTTTACACTTTTTACATGACACATATGGTGTGAATTGCAATTTTAGCCATGATATTTATCAGCAGGCTGATTTAATTATTTTAGCGATGAAGCCTAAGGATGCCATTGCAGCGATGCGTGAGTTAAAGCCTAAAATTAAAGAGCAATCAGCTGTTCTTTCTATTTTAGCTGGTATTGCCATTACTACTATTACAGAACATTTAGGTGCTCGTCCAGTCGCACGCGTTATGCCTAACACCTCTGCCACTATTGGGATGTCTGCAAGTGGGATTGCCTTTAATGATAAAGTGACAGCAGAACAACGCTCCATTTTCTTACAGCTCTTAGAGGCAGTTGGTTCAGTTATCGAGGTAGATGAGGATCAATTACATGCTGTAACAGCGCTCTCTGGGAGTGGCCCAGCTTATATTTATTATTTAATGGAAGCATTTGAACGGGTTGGGACGATGGTGGGTCTCTCGAAGGATACAGTACGACTATTAATGACGCAAACACTTGCTGGTACTGCGGAAATGCTGAAGCAATCCGTCGATGAACCTGATGTATTACGTCATAAAGTAACAAGTCCAGGCGGTACAACAGAAGCTGGCATTAAGGCTCTAGAACAATATCAATTTAATGAAGCCATTGAAGCATGTATTAAAGAAGCAGAAGCTCGATCTCGTTCACTTGCAAATAGTAAATAATGTGTGCAAAATAAAGTGAAACTTTAATCAGTAGGGCTTTCTTCATCCCACTGATTTATTAGTTGAACGAATCGGGCTTTTACGGGCAATTTATCTCCCATCTAACTTCTTTGCTTTTGCTAAATTTTGAGGTAGACGTATTACTGCCCGTTATAGAGGGAAAAAGTATATCACTAGGCATTAGGGGGCTTTCAGTTGACTAAATTATTTGAACCGTATCAATTACAAAATATCTCTTTAAAAAATCGCGTTGTTATGGCACCGATGTGTATGTACTCGGCACAGGATGATGGACTTGTTACTCCATTCCACCAAGTCCATTATGCAACGCGGGCTGCAGGGCAAGTTGGTTTAATCATTGTCGAAGCTACTGGTGTTGTACCAGAGGGTCGTATATCTAGTAACGATCTAGGAATTTGGGATGACGCTCATATCGAAGGTTTAAGTCAATTAGTTCAAGGAATGAAGGCATACGGAGCAAAAACCGGCATACAGCTTGCACACGCTGGACGAAAAGCAACTGTAGATGGAGAAATATTTGCTCCATCAGCCATTGCATTTAGCGATACTTATAAAACGCCAACTGAGATGACATTAGAAGACATTGAATATGTTGTTGAAGCATTTAAACAAGCAGCTGTCCGTGCAGCAAAAGCAGGCTTTGATGTTCTTGAAATCCACGGGGCACATGGCTATTTAATTAGTGAATTTTTATCACCAGCAACGAATAAACGCAATGACCAATTCGGTGGCTCTCAAGAAAATCGTTATCGATTATTACGTCAAGTCATAGATGCTATACGTAGTGTTTGGGAAGGTCCTTTGCTTGTTCGTGTTTCCGCTGAAGACTACGCAGAAGATGGTACAACATTGGATGACTTTATCGTCTTCAGTCGTTGGATGAAATCACAGGGTATCAATTTAGTGGATGTTTCTACAGGTGGTGTCGTGCAAGCACATATTAATGTTTTTCCTGGCTACCAAGTGCCTCATGCTGAAGCGATTAAGCATGGTGCCGATATTCCAACTGGAGCAGTCGGCCTTATTACGACAGCCATTCAAGCAGAGGAAATTTTACAAAACAATCGCGCTGACTTAATTTTCCTAGCACGCGTTCTCCTGCGCGAGCCATATTGGCCACTACATGCTTCCAAGCAATTAGGAGAAGACGTTAAACCACCAGTGCAATACGTACGCGGCTGGTAGAAATAACGATATACTGACAATTCATCAAAAAAAAACAGCTTGTTGATTTATGCTAACAAGCTGTTTTCATTTTAATAAAGAGGATTTTGTTTATTTCTTCATCACTTGCCTTCATTAGCGCATGTTTCGCCCTATAAAATCTTAAACAATATGAAAATAATACCTTTAATCCAATTCTGCACGAGAAAATAAATCCGTAATAGTAGATTCATCTTCACATGTATTTTTAAATGAAATAGCAAATTTCTCTAACGCTTTTTTATCTGAGGAATAAGCACAAAACATACTAGCTTCGGAATCAAAATTGACAATACCTTTTAATTCGGGCATTTTTCCAAGAAAGACAATCGCCAAAGATTCCCAATCATAAACCTAATTACATTTATAAAAATTTCACAAATAATCCCTCGTCTGAAATAGACTTAATAATTTTTCTGGAACCTGTACTGACTCCTTATAAAAAAGGTAGACAGGAACGCCAGGCAATGCAATTTCATCGAAAGGAACGATATTAAATCGCCCTTCCATACGCTCCCTTCTAACAATCATCCGTGGCAAGAATGATATACCGAGCCCGTCTTTTATTAAGCGCTTGACAACATAAGATTGAGATATGGAAACTTGCTTCGTAACTACATATTTTTCCTGTATTTTATGTAATAAATCCCCCCAAATGGTCGGATGATGGTGCGTAAATAATGTGTAGGTTTGAAATAATTCCTCATAATCAATATAAGCCCCTGTCTCATCATCAAAAGCATCCAGTGGAATAACCAATTCTAAAGGACTCTCTACAAGAAGCTCTTGACGCCAATGTCGATAACGAGTTGGGAATAAGGAAATACCAATTTGTGCCTTATCACTATTTATTAAATCTTCAATTTTTGCTGAATCCTCCACTAGAATAGATATTTCGATAGAAGGATTTTCATTGATAAACTGATAAATAACATGGGGCAATATCGTTTCCACCATTAAAGGGGTCATAGCTATAACTAGCTTTTCTTCAATTCCTTTTGTTGCTAACTGAAAACGTTCAAAACTTTTTTCCCATTGATGGATAATTTGCTGAGCTTCTATCAGAAAGAGCTGTCCTGCCTCTGTTAATTGCACACGATTTTTTTCACGTTTAAATAATTTTACATTCAAAAATTGTTCTAACTGATGAATATGAACTGTGATACTTGGCTGCGATAAATGTAGTTTTTCTGCTGCTAATCTAAAATTACAATATTTAGCTGCTACTATAAAAGACTGTATCCATTTATAATCCAAAACCTCACCTCTATCATTAATGTTATTAATCAACTTCATTAACTATATTTAATTTACTAAATTATCCAATAATAATAAACTCTAAATTAGATAGATAAATTTTTCACAAAGGGGAGAAATAAAATGTTAGCTCAATTAAGTAAACAATTCCGTACTTTTGCAAAAAATGAATGTGAAAACTCAAGTCCACTGTATGAACATTTAGCAACTAAGATTGCTGATGATGAAGAAATATTAAAAATTGCGACATTTATACCTCAAGGACAACCTGTACCTAATTTATTATTAGCTGGGGTTCAATATTTGCTATCATTATCAAAAGACGAATTAGTTTATTTTTATCCATCCTTAATAACAACACCAAAGCCAATAAATGATGTGTATCCTGTTTTTAAGGCTTTCATCTTGTCCCATTCAGAAGAATTGAAGACTTTATTTCAAGAAAAACTAGTCCAAACTAATGAAATTCGCCGTTGTTCTTACCTATATCCGATGATGACAGAAATTTATGAACGCCATCAAAAGCCATTAGCTTTCATAGAAATTGGTGCAAGTGCAGGGCTTCAACTTGGACTGGATCAATACAATTACTGCTATAATCAAGAGCTTCACATAAACAATTCTAATAGGGATTTTGTTTTGTCCTCAGAAAATCGAGGACAACCGCTCCCAACTTCCATTACAAATTCTCCAGTTGTTTGTAAGCGAGTTGGTATCGATTTAAATCCTATTGATATTCATAATGAGGAAGAGCTCCGATGGCTCGAAGCATTAATTTGGCCAGAGCATCAAGAACGAAGACTTTTGTTAAATCAAGCACTCCCTATTTTTAAAGAGCTCGATTTAGAGCTGATAAAAGGCGATGCCATTAAACTAATAAAAGAAATTAGTAGTGAAATAAATGAAGATGCGATGTTAGTTGTTTATCATACACATGTGGCCAATCAAATCCCAATGGAATTACGCCTTGAACTAATTGAACAATTAAAAGAGATCAGCATGGAACGACCTCTCTACCATTGTTATAACAATTTATTTGATATGCAACTGCATCAAGATTTTATTAATCAAGGAGATATAACATCCATCCGTAGTATGGAACGTCCTGATGGTCATGCGCGGTGGTTCAAATGGGCCAATCAAAAAGTAATTTAAAAGTCACGCAATAACCTGACTAGAACTAGTATACAGTAAAATAAGCACCATTAAGTTCAAAAAACCCCAATATATTTCATCGGTATTTTTACTATTTTTCTAAAGAATAAAAGCTGATTTCCTCTATATATTGTGGAAACCAGCTTTTATATTAATTCGTCCATATCATTTCACTGCTAAACAATCTACTCCAATTAAGATATTTTATTCACCAACTACCTCCTCTAAAGCTATAGATTTATAACTAAAAAGATAATTTATTGCAGGATATTAACTTCTTGGGTCTTTTTTTGATAGAGACGCCACGAAAGACACCATTTATCTGGGTTATCCAAGTAATCTTGTTCATCTAGCTGATGGATTGTGCTATTATATGGGGCATTCTTAACAATTTCCGGTGTTTCATATGCTTCTCTAGAAATTTGCTCAAGTGCCGCAATATATTCATCCAAATCTGCCTTGGAGTAAGACTCTGTCGGCTCCAGTGTGAATGGCTGCGGGACGATATAAGGATGATGGCTTGTCCAATAGTGTAAGCCAAAATCGATCATTCTTCGTTGGACGTCTTCGGTCGTTATACCTGTCTCTTGTGTCAACTGTTTCCAGCTATACCGTACTTGCTCTAAGCGTTGCCCTTTTACATAAGGTGCACTTGCTCCTCGAATTTTCTGAACACGGCTATATAGATAGTTATTATTTAACACAGCAGTCTGTGCCACAGCTTTTAAACCAGCCGGACCTAAGGACCTAATCCAAGCATACGATCGTAGAATAGTTTGTGCTACGCCATGAAATACCCTTACCTTGCCAATAGAATGTGTCAAAGCATCATTTAAATAATAACCCTCTTTATTTTTCTCAACGATTGGGCCAGGTAAGTATTCTTTTAGCTCTTTCGTAACACCTAATGCTCCAGTTGCTGGTCCACCACACATATGTGGTGCTGCAAATGTTTTATGCAAATTGAAAAAGCACATATCAAATCCAGCTTCTTTCGCTCTTGTTATGCCTAATAAGCCATTTGCATTGGCCTGATCGTAATAACAAATACCACCTGCTTCATGGACAAGTTTTGTAAATTCTCTAATCTTAGGATTATAAATCCCTGTATCTTCTGGATTTGCTACAACAAAACCTGCAGTCCGTTCAGAAAGTACTTCCTTCAATTTATCAACATCCGGGAAGCCATCTTTGTCAGGATATAAGGTAATGATTTTATATCCTTTTACTGCAGCTGTAGCAGCTTGCGATGGATGTGAAAAAATCGTTGTAATAATTTCATCACGTTGATCCCCTTCTCCTCGTGCTTCATGATATTTCCGTACGATAGATGCCATCGCAAATAAGGCTTGCGTTCCTCCACTTGGCTGAAATGAAAAAAAATCTAATCCTGATATTTCTCGCATAGCTAAATCTAAATTATGAATAATTTCAAGCATTCCTTGCACAGTACTGATATCCTGTAATGGATGTAACTCCATTATTTTATGATTTCGAATTAATAGCTCATTTATTTTAGGAATGTATTTCATCGTACATGTACCTTGGCCAATTTCTACATTGAAATCTGAGCCTAGTGTTTCTTGTGATAATCTAACATAATGGCGTAACACACGAGCTTGCGCTATTTCGGGAAGATTCACCTTATCAGCACGTAACATGTTGTGAGGAAGTCTAGAGAGTCCATCACCAACTGCCTCTACTACCTCTTCTGAAGCTAAAGGAATTTCTACCCCTCTTTCTCCAGCTTGATGTAATTCAAATATAATGGGCTCGTTCCATTTCGCTTGATGAAAATCTACTTTCGTCTCAAATCTTTTTATTTTTTTCACAGTTATTTTCTCTCCTCTCAACTATTGTTGCTCTACAATTGCCCTAATTGCGGATACTAAATAATCTAAATCTTCTTTTGTATGCACTTCAGTTACGCAATATAATGCACTTTGTCCGTACTCTGGGAACTCCTCTGATAAATCCTTCCCACCAAAGATATTTCTTTTTAATAATTCTTTATTAATTTGTGCTACTGTTAAGCCTGTATCATTAAAATCAACAACAAATTCTTTAAAGAATGTAGAAACAATACGCGATCCATTTACTCCCTCAATCTGATTTAACTGTTGCACTGCATATTGACTATTTTGCATAATTGTTTGTCCTACTTCATACATCCCGTCAGGCCCCAACAAAGAAAGATATACACCAGCAGTAATGCCCCATAATGCCGTCTGTGTACCAACTGATTCTTTTCCTTTTTCGCGTAAAGCAAAGGATGTCCGTTCATATGCTACATCACCAAACCCATACTCTCCTTCTTTTTTTGTAGGGACAATCCCAAATAATCTTGAAGGATATTCATTAATAAAGACTTCATCATCTTGTGTAGCAATGAACCCTGCTTGACCTCCACTATAATTCATATGCATGCCTAGAGGCTGTAAATCCCCACACACAATATCAGCACCATAGTGACTTGGCGGTACTAAAATACCTAACGAAATAGGATCTACCCCAACGACAATTAATACACCGTGTTCTTTAGCCAATTTAAAAATTTCTTGTCCTTGAGTTTCTATAAATCCTAAATATGATGGATTTTCAAAATAAATGGCAGCCACTTCATCGGATAATTTACTTTTTAAATCTTCCAAATCTAATAACCCGGTAACAATGTCAAACGCCACTCCACTAAACGACAATTGAGGAGTACCATAATTTGTTATAATTTTTCTTCTTTCTGGTGATACAGTATTCGCAAGTAACACTTTATTTCTATTAGTAATTCGGCTAGCCATTCGAATGGACGTCGAAGCAGCTTGACCCCAATCAAAGGTTGGAACACTTACAACATCCATATCTACTAACTCAGCCATCAAACTTTGATATTCAAAAAGAGCTTGAAAGCGACCATGATCTTCATAGGGCTCGCCTGCATATGCTGTCAAAAACTCTGACCGTTGATTTACTTCATCACACACTGCCGGTACAAAATGTTGCGAACATCCAGCTCCCAAGAAATTTAAGTATTCAGTTGAACTTATATTCTTATTTAATAATCCTTCAATATGACGTCGTAATTCGTATTCTGTTAATGCCTTTGGAATATTCAAATCATCTTGATACCGAAGTTCTTTAGGAATACATTCAAATAGATTTTCTATCGAATTTACACCGATTTCTTTTAACATTTTTTGTTTTACTTCTGATACCATATTTGGGATATATGGATGGGCTTTTTTAGTCATTCAGTAACCTCCTAAAATTTTTATTTATGCTAATCCTCCACCATCTACGGTCAACGTTGTTCCTGTTACCCAACTAGACAATTCACTCGCAAGGAATAATACACCATTGGCAATATCAGTTGGTGTACCAAGTCGTGCAAGGGGACGATTAATGGCTGAATCCTTCAAAAACGCACGTTCTTCTATATTTAATTGCTCTGCTTCACCTCTCAAAAGAGGTGTATCGGTGTCGCCTGGGCAAATGCAATTCACACGAATATTTTGGTGTCCATGATCAATAGCCATTGCCTTCGTTAAATTCACTACTCCAGCTTTTGCTGCACAGTAGGAGGCCGCCTTATCGCCTCCTTTTAGTCCCCAACCTGAGCCAGTATTGATGATACTGCCACCACCACTTTCACTCATCAGTGGAATCACATATTTAGAAAGTAAAAAAGCGCCTTTCAATGACACATTTATAACTGCATCCCATTCACTCTCCGTTAATTCCACAACCGTTTTACGCCGAATGATACCTGCGTTGTTAAATAACACATCCACATTTTGAAATTGCTCTTTGATATATTTTGCTGCTGTCTCGCAATCTCTTGCATTTGTTACATCACATTTAACAAACCAAGATTGATATCCTTCCATTTGCAATTTGGATGCAGCATCTTTCCCTTTTTCTTCATCAATATCTAGTAACACTACCTTCGCACCGACTTCAGCTAAGCGTTTGGCTGATGCAAAGCCTATTCCAGATGCTCCACCCGTTATAACTGCAACCTTGTCCTGTAATTTAAAATAGTGGTTAATCATTCCATTCCCCTTTCAGTTTGTTACTAACTATATAAGCAAAAACCATGCCAAATTCTTTCCTCAGCTATTTCTTGGCTTCCTTTATATCTGTATGTCCAACAATTGTCATTTACGTCAAAACATTGACATTTTTGAATATTCAGACTTAAAATGATTTTTAATACGTATATGGGGGGATTATTTTTGACATTCTATAACACTATTTCAAAAATAATTGATATTTTTTCTCAATTATTAATGGTTGACATTGCTTTTTTTAGTTCAGAAGGAGAGCTTCTCGTAGCTACAGCCGCTTATAAAGAAAAAAAAGGCATCAAGGTACACCTTCCATATTTTCAAAAATATAAAGCTGAATCATTTATTGATGTTAAAAAGCCCGGACATATGAGTATGTGTAAAGGTTGCCATTTTCAAAATAACTGTCCTTCGAAAGTTGAAATATTAAAAAATCTTATTCAAGATGAAAATCACTACGGTTATCTTAATTTTGTAAGTTTTACGTCTGATGGGGAAACACAATTACTTAGTCAACAAAGTACCTATCAATACTGGTTAACTAAATTAGGAGATGTACTGATTGATTTACAAAAAAGCTTTGGGCATTACAAACCACTAAAAAAACAAACGCTTAAAGCTATCCCTTATATACTTGGAGATAATTTCTCTAACATTCACACGACATTAAAAAATATCAGAAATAGTGCTTCATCAGTTTTCATAACTGGTGAAACAGGAACAGGCAAAAGTCTTTTGGCAAGATACATTCACGAGCATAGCTTGGTGCAAAAAGGAAAATTTATTGAAATTAACTGCGCGAGTATTCCAGAGTCATTGTTTGAAAGTGAATTATTTGGCTATGAAGAAGGATCATTTACTGGTGCACGTAAAAATGGGAAACTAGGTTATTTCGAATTAGCCGATAAAGGAACATTATTTTTAGATGAAATTACCGAGTTGCCTATCCATCTACAAGCTAAACTATTAATGACATTGCAAGATGGCATTATAAGACGAGTCGGTAGTACAAGCTTTAAAAAAGTAAATATTAGAATAATCGCAGCCACCAATCGTCCTTTAGAGGAATTAGTGAAAAAGGGGGATTTTCGTACGGATTTATATTATCGTTTAAATGTTATTCCTATTTCCCTACCACCCTTAAGGAATCGAAAAGAAGATTTGCACGATTTAGTGAATACTTTAATGGACAAGCTGCAGAATCGTACTGGTAAATTTATTCGAAGTTATAGCTCTACCTACTTTGAACTGCTCCAAAGTTATCATTGGCCAGGGAATATAAGAGAGTTAGAAAATGTTATTGAATACAGCATGATTATGGAGAACTCGATGGAGCTTTCAATCACTAGCTTGCCACCTTATATTTTAGAAAGCGCTCAACATAAGCCTCAACAAAATCCTGCTAATTCACTGAAACAAGCAGAGAAGGAACTGATCCTTCAAAAGTTAAATGAATATGGCTCTGATCGTGCTGGCAAGCAAAAAGTTGCTGATGATTTAGGCATAAGTGTTCGTTCATTGTATAGAAAGATTCAAACCTACGCTATTTGAATTGACAGTCACTTAACTTTAGTTAATTCAATAAAAAACTAGTATTATACTTTGTCAAGAGTGATGATTAGGAAAAAATAGGTTTATTATTGAGCGATAAAAGGATTTTTTTGTTGCTATTTCACTATTATTTTCCCATTTTAACTGATTGTAGAGTAGGGCTACTCGACTCCCGTAGGAAAGCGAGACAGACGAGCCCCTGTACGGAGCGAATGTTTTCTGTGCGAAAGCGTAGCGGCAGCGGCAACAAAGCGAGTAGCCCGTAGCGGAAATCAGAGCCTTCAAATTAATTAGGGTGGATAAAATTGGTTAGTCAACACACCTGATACTTTGTGTTATTAAATCACTAGAAAACCCCCTCACCTACTAATCTACTATTAATTAATGTAAGTGAGGGGTTCCAATACATTGATGTGAAATTGACATCATACGCTGAATTCAACAGCAACACCAGGCACAAAACAGGTCCACATCTCGTATATTTATACATGTATTAGGGGCTACGTAAACAAGCTTTTATTTCGCAGTATATTTTTTAATGGTAGGTAAAATATCGTTCCCTATAATTTCAATATTTTTCATTAATTTATTAAATGGCACACCGCCAAAATCAATTTGTGCCATAAATCGCTGCATGCCAAAAAGCTCATATTGATACAGTAATTTTTCAATAATTTGTTCCTTACTTCCGACCATTAAGGCGTCATGTGTATCCGTCGCCTCCGCAAATTGTTGCTTTGGATAACCCCCGCCACGAATTGCTTGGAAGCCTCCATTTAAATGTGGATACATCCCTTCTAGTGCCTCTTTCGTTGTATCTGCAACATAGAATAGGCTAGTTGTAGCAATCGGTAACTCTTTTGGATCAAAGCCACTTCGATCTGCTGCTTCTCTATAAGCATCTACCGATGGCTTAAAGTTAACAGCAGGACCACCTAATGTCGTTAACATCATTGGAATGCCCATATAGCCTGCTTTAATGGCACTGGCAGGTGGTCCGCCGACAGCACGCCAAATTGGCAACGATCCAGTTTTAGGTTGTGGCAAAATTTGCGCATTGTGAAGTGGTGCACGGAATTGTCCTTCCCAAGTGACAAGGTCGTTGTCATTTATTTTTTTCAGCAGCTCTAATTTTTCTTCAAAAATGTCTTCATAATCCTTTAAATCAACGCCTAGTAATTGATATGCACCAACTCGAGAGCCACGCCCTGCAACTATTTCCGCACGTCCATCTGAAATTAAATCAATCGTCGCAAAATCTTCATATACGCGTACTGGATCAGAAACACTTAGTACCGTCGCGGAGCTTGCTAATTTAATTTTTGATGTAGCTTGTGCGATCGCTCCTAAAACAACTGTGTGTGCCTGTGTCGTAAAGTATGATTGATGACTTTCGCCAACAGCAAAGACATCAATACCTGCTTGTTCAGCTAGCTTACTTGCTTCAATTAACTCTTGGATTCGTTGCTGAGCTGATATACGTTCACCTGTTAGTGGATTTGGAATATGATCCCCTAATGAATACATACCAAATTCGATGCCTTTCGATTGATCAATACGGTATTTTTCCATGATTAAATCCTCCTTAATCTAGTGGCTCTAGAATAGCTTCGATTTCTGCACGTCTTTCTTCTAAAAATGGTGGAAGATCAAGTTCTTTGCCTAAATCCTCTATTGCCGAATCCACTGTAAAACCTGGGCCATCTGTCGCCATTTCAAATAAAATTCCATTACGGTCTCTAAAATAAAGACTTTGGAAGTAAAAACGATCCACTACGCCTGTACTATCTAAGCCTCGCTCCTTAATTTTGGCATCCCATTCCTGCAATTCCGGGGCGTTTGCAACACGTAGCGCAAGATGATGTATACTACCGCGACCAGGTTTCTCACTTGGACCTTCTAATTCTTTAACAACGATTTCTCCAAGTACTTCACCAGGAATAGATTGCAATACTGCTTCTTTTTCACTTTCTTCAACAGCTGTGTAATTAAATAGCTCTTTCAATAAGCTTACTGTCCGTTGTAAGTAACGAACTGTAATTTCAACTGTACCCATTCCTAAAATACGATGTTCTGCAGGGATATCAGAGCCATCCCATGGTTGCCAATGAGCTGGTGTTTCGTGGCCATGATTGTTTAAAAGCACCATTCGTAACCCTTCATGATCCTCAAAAAACAATGCATCTTTACCTGCATAAGTTGTAATTTCACTATGTTCAACCTCTAATTCATGAAAACGATTTTTCCAATATTGCAGACTGTCATAGCTTGGCACTAGTAGTCCAATACGAGTAATCGCATTAGTTCCTCGAACAGTCCGTCCTGCTACGGGCATTTCAAAAAATGTTAATTCTGTACCTGCAGCTCCTGTTAAGTCGCCATAAAATAAGTGATACATAGAAGGCGAATCTTGGTTAACTGTTTTTTTCACACGACGTAGGCCGAGAATTTTTGTATAAAAATCATTATTACGTTTGCCGTTTTTTGTTAGCATCGATATATGATGATGTCCGCTTAATTTGTTCATGAATGTTTCCTCCTCATTTTCACTTGACTAAGCAAGTGATGTTGTAAAAAAAATCACGCAGGCGGTAATTTCTTTTCACGACTATGCTTCTCTAATTTTGACATTAATGTATTTAAAGTTCTCAGTTCTTCTTCTGTCAATACTTCTTCAAAGAATGAAGATTGAAAGTGAAGCTGACTTGGTGTTGCCGAATCAATCATCTGCTCGCCTTTAGCTGTCAGTGAGATTGTTTTGGTCTTCCAATCTTGCTTGCGTTCAATAAGTCCCTCTTTTTCAAGACGAGCAAGCATCCGAGACATACCACCTTGCGTCACTGTCACTTTCTCTGCTAGCTGTGATTGGGTTAACGGTGCATATGTCTTTATTTGTATTAGGACATCAAATTGTGCAGTCGTTAAGTCAAAGCGCTTTAAAAACTCATTGGATAGCTGGTTACTTTGATTTGTAAAGCGCATCATCCGAATCCATGTCAGTGATCCGAGCGTGTGTTTTCGCATCGCTTCCTCCTCCTCTCATTCATCACTTTACCATGCAAGTGATGAATGAGCAAGAAAAATATCTCGAATTCGAGATATTTTTCAGTGTGAAGCTCACACTATATAACGCCATGCGTCGTAATTGGATATAAGTTTCCTTTAAAGGCAAAAGAAATTTTCCCTGTTTCTTCAGACACAACCATGACAAGCGCATCACATACTTCACTTAACCCTAATGCTGCTCGATGTCTTGTGCCTAATTTCTTTTCCCCCACATCTCTCTCTGACAGTGGCAGCACATTTGCAGCTGACTGAATTAGATTTTCGCTTATTATAACTGCGCCATCATGAAGTGGATTTCCAGGAAAAAAAATAGATTCTAATAAGGAATGCGTTACTTCTGCTCCAATATGAATACCAGGCTGTATAAGGGATGCCAGAGAATCCTCCCGTTCAATCACAATTAGTCCACCATGTCTCCTCTTAGACATATTTTGTACACTATGCGAAAGCTCAGGATATTTTTTAGTAAACGGGGAAAGATAACAATTTAAATAAAATGTTGCAGCTTTCATTTCAATCATTACAAATTTCTCTTTAATTTTTTCAAAATTCCCAAGAAGACAGTTTGCATCAGTATCCATTGCTTCTACACTTTGTTGTAATGAAATTATGACCTTCAGAAGCTCTTCCTTTAATGTTTGTTTCATTGGTGAAAAATCGCAATTTGTTGGATCCACAAATACACCCCTCTCTATCAATTTCGCCTTGGCGTAAACATCCTTTTATCATCCCTTTGAAACTCCGTGACATCCACCAAATTGTGAAACCTCTTCTTCTCTGTAGTTTCCCTAGATGGAATTATTTTATTCGTTTTGTATTAGTTTATTAATCTAATACAGTTTTTTTCTTTTATGCACACACTTTTAATATGTTTTTTAAATCTTTTTAACGTTTCCAATTTTTTCTTTTATAATAAAATAAAATCTTTACCTATGGAGGCGCTGATGAAAAGAATAACATTGCTAACGCCAATACTTATACTTATGTTTTCGTCCTCTGCTCAAGCACTATCTTGGGCTTATCCTTTTGTCGTTTGGAAAGGAAAAGTTTATGAAGTTAAACAAGAAGAATTAATTGAAGATCATAAAATTGGTGAAATTATTGGGGAAGTAAAGACCAAACCTAATGATATGACTGGAAAATATTACGGAGATACCTCAAATTATTACCCAAAAGGAACAAAATATTATGAAATAAAAGGGACAGCAACTTCCACAGCAATTGCAATAAAAGAAGATAATCACTGGGTGAAAGCTGTTTTTATTCATAAAGCACCTTTTCACATAATGAATGTAATCTCTAACATTTACTTCATAGTAATAGTGGCACTAATTGTAATTGGTGTTATATTCAGATCTAAAAAGTTCAAAAAGTGTACCCATTAGTTTATCTAATGAATACACTTTTTATTTTAGCTTACATTTGTCCAGCACGAATTTTCTTGACGATATTGAATGTCGTGTAGGCAGCAGCCGGTGCAAGCACTACAATAAAAATAAGCCAAACCGTTAAGTTGTCCGTAGCCTTTAATGTGTCATAATTTGAGAAAACGAAAACAATTAGTCCAACTAGTAATAAATAGCTCAGCACATTTGGAAAAATAACGATTAAACGTAATAGTGCTGGTGGCATTTTTTGCTGATTCATATCAACCACTCCCCTTTATTCAATTATACGAAAATCTACTATTAACCGCATTATATTTCTTTAATATTCCAAATATCTGTTTTCACTATCTATTATTTTAGACTTTATATTTGCCTGCTGATTGTTGTAAATTGTCTGCTGTTGTATTTAACATACCAATAATCGATGTCATTTCATTCATACTTACTGCTTGATTTTTAGCCTTTTGCGCGACATCGGCGACACTTGCTGAAGTCTGTTTTGCCAATAATGATACATCTTCCATTGTAGCCGTGACTTCCTCTGTGCTGGCTGCGATTTCCTCTGTCGTACTCGATACTAAATCTACTTGATCTGCTATTACTTGGACATCATTGTTAATGCCTTCAAAAGATTGCTGTGCTTCATGAACAATAGATCGACCAGTATTTAATACATCAGCAGTAGAATAAATGACTGATACAATGTTAGCTGTCTCTCTTTGTACATTCATCACAACCTGAGAAATGCGCTCAGCCGCTAGTTTTGAATCCTCTGCCAATTTACGAACTTCCTCTGCCACTACGGCAAATCCTTTACCCGCTTCACCAGCACGTGCCGCTTCAATAGATGCATTTAGCGCTAATAGGTTTGTTTGTTCAGAAATTCCAGAAATTACATTTGTAAACTCACCAATCATGCTAGATAATTTTTCTAATTCCTGTGTACTTACTACAGAAAGATTTGTCTTTTCATGAACTTCTACTAATTGCTTTTGTAACTTGTTCATAATTTGTAAGCCATTATTAGCATTTTCTTCTGTATTGCGAGAAATGGTAGAAATCTCAACAATGGATTCGGAAATATGATGGATACTGCGTGCCAATTCTTCCATTGAAAGTGCACTGTCTTCTGTATTTTGCTGTTGCGCAAAAGATGCTTGAGCAACCTGACTAGATTCTTCCTGAATGATTTCTGATGAACCAAGTGTTTGATGAGCATTTTCTTGAATTATGTAAGTTGCATCCTTAATTTGGCTAGCTTCCTGCTTCAATTCACGCATTATGAATTGAAAGTTTTCCATCATTCCGTTAAATGATACTACTAATTGACCAATCTCATCCTTAGAGTTTACGTTTATTCGCTTTGTTAAATCTGCTTCGCCTTTACTAATGTCCTCAAGTGAATCGCGTACACTTACAATTCGGGAGACCTGTTTAGAAATAGAAAATCCAGTAATGAAGAAAATGACACACACAACGATTAATGAAGCAATAATTGTTCCCATCAAAATATTTGAAAGTACTTTATTTGAAACAACGATAGCTAAATATGTACCATTTGATAACGGTTTTATGTATTGCGTAACACGTGTTCCATCATAGCGTCCCGAAAACTCAGATGCTTCTTGAGTTGAAAATTTAGCTGGTAAAAAACCAATATCCGCTAGATTTCTTTCTGCTGTAGCTGCTATTGTTTCGCCTTTGTCATTCACAACTGCTGCATAAAGGACCGTTGAGGATAATGATTTGTTAAGCTGATCAATGTAATATTCACTACCGATACTAGCCTCTAAATCTAATAGCTGCTGCCCTTGTCGAGCAACCTGTACAATTTGAGGTGTTGCTGGATTCCAACTACTTACCCCAACGAACTTGAAAAATTTATCGTCTACATCACGTATTTGCGCCTTCTGTACAATTTCTTTTGCACGTCCATCTAATAGCTGCATATATTCTGCTGCTTGTCCGTCTGGATTAGAACCGAAGTTAAAATCAACTGTAGGTGCTACAGAAGTAACAGTGGTATTACCTTTATCATCCGTACTCCATATTTCATCAATGCCTCCGCGTTCAGCAATCGCCTTCAAATCTTCATATGTAGCGCCTTTATCGATAATATAAGAAGCCATTACTGATTCAGCAATCATTTCCTTTTCCATTATTTCTTCCGCTTTTTCTCTTGAATGAATAGCACCTTCCATCCCAATTACAATGGAATTAGCGAGTGCCTCCCCGTTATTCTTTACACTATTATATGTTGTTTGATAAATATAAATAGAAAATGCAGCGATAATAAATACGACAATGCACATGATTTCTAGAAGCATTTTCCATTTCATTGTTTTCCCCATCTCGACAATCCCCCCTGAAATATACGTTTATTTCCATTTCATAATACAGTATCAATTTAAAATGTTTCATTACTTTTTTATTAAATTTAATATAATAATTAAAAAGTTGTCACAAATTTGTAATAATTATTCTGTTTTCAAAATGAGGATAAAAGACCTAGATAGAAAAGACTATACACAAAGAAGTTTTATAAAAGCGAAATAAAGACAATTGAGTAACAAAATAAGACGTTTTTAAACAAAATCTTAATAATTTACGAATCAATTTTTATAGTCTTATAGTTCTACTTATAATAAAAGAACCTTTAAAATGACGAATCATCTAAAAGGTTCTTTTCCATCGATAATGTTATTTTAAAATAATTTATTGTTATGCCATGTAAATACTAATTGATCGGATGTTAAGCAAGTCTGCGGAAAAATCTCCTGTGCTTCTGTTAAGAATTGAGGTAAATCATATGGTAAAAAACGGGCACTTAAATGGTTCAGAAGTAAATAGTTTGCTCCCGCTTGTTGTGCCACCTTTGCCGCTTCGACATTTGTAGAGTGTCCATAGTTCGCTGCTAATTCTGTCGTAGAGCCGTCAAAGGTCGCTTCATGAATAACGATATCTGCTCCAGTAGCTAATGAAACAGCCTCTGGACAATATTTTGTATCCCCTAAAATAGTAAGCGTAAAGCCTTTTTTCGGAGGAGCGACAACATCTTTCGCATAAACAATGGTGCCATCCGCAAGTTCAATATTTTTTCCAGCTTTTAATTGTCCTAGTAAAGGACCTTTTGGAACACCAAGAGCCTGTGCTTTTTCCATTAACAGTTCGCCAGGCAAATCCTTTTGCTCAATACGGTAGCCAAAACACGGAACTACATGTCGCAATTCAGTTGCACTTACTGTAAAATGTTCATCCTCATAAATAATCCCTTCATGGACTTCAACAAATTGTAACGGATATGTTAAATGGGTCTTTGACAAGGCTAAAGTTTGCTCGATCCATTGCTGTAAACCTTGTGGGCCAAATATCGTTAATAGCTCATCCCCACCTTGAAATGAACGAGAGCTTAAAAAACCAGGTAAACCGAAAATATGGTCACCATGTAAATGTGTAATGAAAATTTTCGTTACTTTACGTGGCTTTAAAGATGTATGCAAAATTTGATGTTGGGTCGCCTCTCCACAATCAAAAAGCCACATTTCCCCCACTTCATCTAACAGCTTTACCATTAGGGCACTTGTATTTCGGTCCTTTGAAGGCATTCCTGCGCCTGTTCCTAAAAAATGTAGTTGCACATATGCCACCTCACTTCTATATCTATATCGCTTTATTGTACCCTATCACTCCCAATAAAAAAAACCTTTGGTCACTAGTTTTGTCCAAAGGTTGCATAATTATTTCGGCTCCCATGATACGAGTGCCGCATGGAAATCATGACGATAATAATAGCGCCCGTTCTTTTCCTCAATAAACGGCAAGAGCGACTCCTCGACATGTGCTCTATTAAAATCAGTATTTAATATTTTTTTACTTTGTGTTGTTATAAGCTGCTCATAGCTTTCATATTCATACACTCGTTCTAATGGGATGATTTTGCACTCTGCATAAATATCCATTTCATATAGCAAATTTAAAAATTCTATATAATCTCTTCGTGGAAATTTAATATCGTAGCCATACTTGTTGTACAAAATTTCATAATGGGGTTGAATCGGTCCTGTTGTCATGCCAATAATTGCACGCTTTTTAGCTAGACGATTCATATGGTAAAGTGCTGATTTGATTTCATACATACGATAAAAGCAATTGACACCAATCACGATATCATGAGCTTCTACCTCATTCTCAGCAAGACTTTCCCATTTTGCATGAATATAAGAAACATGTTGCTTATCCTCCATGCACGTTTCTAAATAGCTAAGAATACTTTCTGAGCTATCTACACAAGTTAGCATTCGCACCTGATCAGCAAGTGGAAACGTATAATTACCCCAGCCTGGACCAATTTCTAATACCGAGTCCTCTGGTTGTACACTTTTTTTAATTTCTTGAAAAATTCTTGCAGCGTAAGGATCTGTTTGTCCAGTCTTTTTACGTGCAATAGACTGCGACCAAAACTGCTCCTCTAGTTGATCATTGACCATTCGTTCTGGCATTTGGCCATGCCAATCCTTCATACCTTCCTGCCATAATGCCTCATAATTAATAGCTAACGGTCCTTTTCTTGTCATACAGATACCTCTATATTCATTATTTCGTATACTTTTTTCATATCGAGATTAGCGCGCACATGCTTTGCCAGCATATTGTAAGCGTCCTCTCGACGTTCTGCGTCACTTTTTACATCACTTGGTAAAGCTGTGAGCCCCTTTTTCACGCGAATGTCATTGACAAGCTGTCTTGTAAAAGTGCGATTATGGAATAAGCCATGGAAATATGTTCCGATAATTTGATTATCAGCACTTACCGCTCCATCCACTCGCCCATCTGCAAGTTGTAAAAATGGTGACACTTCGTTACGCAAAATCTTTGTACGTCCAAGATGAATTTCATAGCCAGTATACGTATCTTGTCCTCTTGTTCCTGTCATTTGAACCGTTTTTTTATCACCAACAAAAACAGTTTCCATTGGCAATAACCCTAGACCTTGTGCAGAATCACCATTCCCTTCAACTGCATCAGGGTCTAATAACGTTTCACCGAGCATTTGGAAACCACCACAAATTCCAATAATTTTTGTGCCTCGTTGACGTAAATTAGTTATCGCTTGATCAAAGCCTTGCTCCTTTAACCATGCTAAATCATCCATTGTACTTTTTGTTCCAGGAAGTATAAGTAAGTCAGGCGTACCAAGCTCATTCACATGACCAATTAGTCGTACACCAACCTCTGGCTCATCGAAAAATGGATCAACATCAGTAAAGTTGGAAATGCGCGGCAAACGAATCATCGCTACGTCCACTGAGAATTCCCCAGGCTTTGGCTTTTTAAAGCGTAAGGAAGATAGTGCTAGTGAATCCTCAGCCTCAATATTGACATCTACATACGGCACAACACCAAGTACAGGAATGCCAGTTTCTCGCTCTACCCATTCAATACCATCATCAAGTAATTCACGCATCCCTCTAAATTTATTAATGATTAGCCCTTTTACACGTGCCCGTTCCGCATCATCAAGTAATGCGAGTGTTCCAACAATCGATGCAAATACGCCACCTCGGTCGATATCAGCAACTAGAACAACAGCTGCATCTGCTAGATGAGCCATGCGCATATTTGCAATATCACGATCCTTTAAATTGATCTCTGCAGGGCTGCCTGCTCCTTCAAGTACAATAACATCATATGTATTTTGTAAAGTTCGTACTGACTTTTCAACGATCGGCATCGCTTCTTGTACGAATTGATTACGATAGCTTTTAGCGTCCATATTTAAAAAATGCTTGCCATGAACAATCACTTCCGAAACCATATCCTGCTTCGGTTTAAGCAATATAGGATTCATATCCGTAGTTGCGACAACGCGTGCCGCCTCTGCTTGTACACCCTGAGCACGGCCGATCTCTCCACCATCATGAGTGACAAATGAATTCAAGGCCATATTTTGCGATTTAAAAGGTACTACCTTTAGCCCATCATCCGAAAGAATACGGCATAGCGCAGTACAAATCATACTTTTCCCAACATCAGAAGCCGTTCCTTGAATCATAATAGATTTTGCTGGCATAGTCTTTTCCCTCCCTTATTTATAGTTGAAGCGTATGTATTCTGCTCGAGTTCGCGGGTACTTCCCCCTGTTGCGCAGGTATTCTTCCCCGTGCCGCGGATATTCACCGTCGCGCGGGTATTACGCTCCGTTCCGCGGGTATTTACCCTCGTCGCGCGGGTATTCTGCTCCGGGCCGCGGGTATTTACCCCTGTCATGCGGGTATTCTTCCCCGTGCCGCGGATATTCACCGTCGCGCGCTGGTATTACGCTCCGTTCCGCGGATATTCTGCCCCATGCCGCGGATACTCACCGTCGCGCGCTGGTATTACGCTCCGTTCCGCGGGTATTCACTTTATTAATAGCTGCTTAGAATTCAAGGCCTTTAACAGCTGGAATTCCTTCGTCATAATAATGCTTTATCGCATCAATGTTCGATACTAAATCTGCCATCGCAATAAGCGCTGGATTTGCGCTTCGTCCGGTAACTACTAAATGCATTGTCGATGGACGCTGTTGAATGGCTTCAATGACTTCGGCTAATGGGAGCACATCATCGATTGGAAATTTTGTAATAGCAAGCGCATTGTTGAGCTCGTCTAATACGAGTAAATCAATACTGTCGTCTTGCAGAGCAGCCTTTGTTTTTTTCCATGCCTTTGCTAACGCAGCACGATGCTCTTCTGGTGTTTTTGTCCAAGTGAAGCCGATTCCCATTTGCTCCATTTCTACGCCTAGCTTACGAAGAGCAATTTGCTCTCCGTATGTACGCTCTGGTGATTTAATAAATTGCATATAGCGTACATTTAGGCCTCGACCGACTGCACGCAGCGTGACGCCTAGAGAAGCTGTTGTTTTGCCCTTCCCTTCGCCTGTATAAACTAAAAACAAGCCTTTTCTAGCCATTGTTCAAGCCTCCCTTAAAGCCATGTTGTTTTTTCTTCAAATGGGGTACGTTTCTTGTCTTTAAGCTCCTGCTCTTCTGGATAGCCAATAAAAATAGTGCCTACTACTTTTTGTGATTCATTCGCTCCGATAAATGCATGCATTCTTGCATCATGAACAAGCCCTACTCCACGTGTACGCCATACAAAGCCAAGTCCTAGCTCCTCCGCAGCAAGCCACATGGACATGATCGCACTACATACAGCAAAAACATTATCCTCTGTCGCATCAGTATCGTCTTCCACAATATCTGCCGTAACAACAATGGTAACAGGCGTTGTTTGCACAACTTTTAATGAACTTTCTACTAAATTTGGCTTCGTCGGGAATCGCTCCTGTAAATAAGCACTTGCCATTTCCTCATAGCGTTTCATCGCATCGCCTTGAATTACATAAAAATGCCAAGGCTCACGCATACGGTCATTTGGAGCATAAGTCGCTGCTTGTAAAATTTTCTCGATTTTTTCTTTTTCAACAGGCTGTGTTGTGTAATTGCGAATCGCTCGACGATTTTTTAAAGCCTCAATTACCGTCATGTTGTTTCCTCCCTATGCTCAAATAAGTCTTATTATCTTTATGAAAAGGTAAGTCCTTGCTCTTCAAACCATTGAATTTTCTCACGTACTTTGACGACATCGCCAACGACAATCATAGAAGGATTATGATAGCCTTCACGTTCAATAATGCTAGCAATTTCCTCAAGTTGCCCTGTAATGGTACGCTGTTGTTCTGTTGTTCCCCACTCAATCACTGCTACTGGGGTAGTTGGCTTACGACCATTTTCGATGAGCTTTTTAGAGATATAAGCAATATTGCCAACACTCATATAGAAGGCAACTGTATCGATACCTGTTGCAAGTGCAGACCAATTTAAAAAGTCCTGTCCCTTTTCCTCACGACCATGCCCTGTTACTAGAGCAAAGCTTGTCGCAAAGTCTCGGTGTGTTACAGGAATACCTGCATATGCTGGCGCAGCAATTCCTGCAGTAATACCAGGGACGATTTCATAAGCAATACCATGATTTTTTAAGATTTCGGCTTCCTCTGCACCGCGACCAAAAACAAATGGATCGCCACCCTTTAAACGTGTAACAACTTTTCCTTCCTGCGCTTTTTCGACAAGTAATGTATGAATCTCATCTTGAATGAGGTGATGCTTACCAGGTAATTTACCACAGTACACAAGCTCAGCATCTTTTTTCGCATACTCTAACAATTTAGGATTCACAAGACGGTCATACGCAATGACATCAGCCTTTTGAATACATTCTAGCCCATACACTGTAATGAGCTTTGGATCTCCTGGTCCAGCTCCAACCAAATATACTATTCCGTCTTTCATCGCGCTTCTCCCATCAGTAATTGTTGTAAATAAGCCTCACGTCTATCAATCTCTCCACTACGTGTCCATTCTAGTAAGCTGGGTTCAAGTAATGCTTGTAAAGCTGCACGTCTTTGCTGACCTTTCTCAAACTTAGCAGCAATCATTAAACGCGCTTGTTGTAGGAAGCATACATAGTCATCATAAACGTCATCAAATTGCTCTTCGAGGTCCGCTTTGATTTTACGCGCTAATGCTGGACTTGCACCTGACGTTGATACCGTTAAAACTAATGGACCACGGCGCACTGTCGCTGGCGTAATAAAGTCACTCTCCGCCTGTGCATCTGCCCGATTGATCAGCTGCCAATGCTGCGCTGCCTCTTGTACAGCTTCATTTACTGCCGTATCATTTGTTGCCGCAATGATGAGTATTGCATCATCTAAATCACGTGATTCAAATGCTTTTTCACGCCATGTAATTTGACCTGATTCAGCAAGTGGCAGTAATGAGTCATCTAGGGTTGGACTAACAACAACAATATTTGCTTTAGCCGGAAGCAGTGAAGCGACCTTCTGTGTTGCTACGTGACCTCCACCAACAATTACTACAGTTTTATATTCAACATTAATATGAATAGGAAAATAATTAGTCATGATTTTTCACCTTCTTACAAGCTGTTAACCAATTGTCAACAAGCTTTGGGTTAGATACAAAATGAAAATGCGTATAGCCAGCCACTAGATTTCCTGCTTGGTAGCCCTCTTGTTTGTTACCAAATCGCCCTTTCGTTTGGTAAGCCGGTGTGTTATGTGTGCCGCTATACTTTGAATAATGGAATTCATGTCCCTTTGCTTCTTCATCCGTACCAATTAAGAAATTATCTTGTGTGCCAAAAATTTCACGGTAACCAAGAGCCGCTAATTTTGTTTGCATTACTACTTCACCTGGAACAACACCAACCATATCATAACGATCACCGTCACTATTCGTAATGGCCTCCGTCAAATACATAAAGCCCCCACACTCAGCTAATGTCGGTAACCCTTTGGCTATTGCTTCACGAATAGACTTCTTCACGTCGGAATTTTTCGCCAATATTTCAGCAAATTCTTCTGGGAAGCCCCCGCCTATATACAATCCATCCGCTTCAGCTGGAACAGGTTCATTCGCAAGTGGTGAGAAAAATTCTAGTGTTGCTCCCTTTGCACGTAACAGTGCCAAATTTTCTTCATAATAGAAGTTAAACGCAGCATCCTTTGCTACAGCAATGCAAATATCCTGAGACGGTTCTTCCACAAATAGTTGCCCTGATTCTTGTAAAACAGGAGCTTTTGTTAATTCAAGCAATTGATCTAAATCAATAGTCTCTTCCATTAAAGAGCCTAGCTTATCAAAAAATGTATCGAGTTCGCCTCGTTCGATTGCAGGGACTAATCCTAAATGGCGACTAGGAATATCAATCCCTTCCTCACGCTTTAAATATCCGATGACAGGAATACCACACTCCTGCTCTATAGCAGCCTTCGCGATTTCATAATGGCCGACACTTCCGACTTGGTTAGCAATGACGCCAACGATATTCGGTTTATCTGACAACATTTGGAAACCTTTTACAACTGCCGCTACACTTCGTGCCATACTCGCACAATTGACAATTAAAATAACAGGGCTCTCTGTGACAACACTAATGTCTGCTGCAGAGCCAGCATCCGATAACGGACTTTTTCCATCATAAAAGCCCATAACTCCTTCAATAATGGAAACATCAGCATCTTTACTTGCGCGCGCGACAATATCACGCACTGCTTCATGTGAAAACATCCAGCTATCGATATTGCGTGATACACGTCCTGTAACAGCAGTATGATAAGTAGGGTCAATATAATCGGGACCACATTTAAAGCCCTGCACAATTTTGCCCTTTTCTTGTAATGCTTTCATGAGTCCAATAGTAAAGGTTGTTTTACCAACACCACTGCCAGTACCAGCTAATACAAAGCGATTCGTTTGCATAGGCTTCCTCCTTAAAATGTTAATCTAGCAACAGAGATTGTAGCATTGCCCGATTTTTTCTTTTCTAGCACAAGCGACTCCACCTGCGCATAACGCATTGCTGAAGGCTCACTTACCCCGTATGCTCCTGTATATTTAAATACGGTTTCCGAAGGTGATGGGAAATCAATTTCATTTAATTCTGTCGGTGAATATGTAACAAATTCCCAATCGTATTTCTTTGTTATTTCTAGGAAGCATTGCTCGTCCTTCTTTAAATCAATCGTGCATAGCGCTTTGACACTTTTTTTCGAAAGCTTCAGCTCTGCAAGTGTTTCATCAATGACTTGCTCAATTTCTTCCACAGATGTCCCACGATTACAGCCCATGCCAAGCACAACCGATTTCGGTCGATAAATAACACCATTTTCAAGAAGCACTTCTTCTTCTGGGTCAATAATGCGGTCAGTAATCAGCAATGTCGCGTGTGGTTTCGCTTCAATCGCAGCATATGTTGACGGATAAATTTTAATTTGCTCTGGCATCGCTGTATCACGCATCCACCAGTCTCGTTCCCCTGTTTCCTGAACGATTGCGACGTGCTCCTCGTTGACAACAGAGGCACTTACAGGTGTCAGTTTATCGGCACTATCCCATACCCAGCCAAAACGTGCTCCAAATAAATCAACCGGAATGGTCTTTTGCACATCTGAGGCTGTCGTAATAATTGGATTTGCTCCAAGTGCTGCAGCTACTTCATGTGTCAGCTCATTGGCACCACCTAAATGACCTGATAAGACGCTAATCACATTTTCACCACGGTCGTCAATGACTACAACGCCAGGATCTGTCTTCTTATCCTTTAATATCGGTGCAATCATGCGTACAACTGCACCGAGTGAGATGATTATAATCAAGCCTTTATATTGCTTAAAAAGAGTAGGCAGCAGTAAACGCACAGTACCTGTAAACATCTGAATATGCTTTTCTGCTTCATCACCCTGCTCAAATTTACTCATGTAATATAAGTCGCTCGCAGCAAAAGTATGCTGCAAACGACGTCCAATTTGTACACCGTGCTTTGTGATGGCTACAACTGCATAAGGATTTCGTTGATCAACCTCTGGCAGTACGCCCTCTTGTAACTCAATCACTTGTCTTCACACCTTTTCTAAAACCATGTGTAAAGGTAGCATCATATAATTTTGAACGATATTGATCCTTATCATGAATATTCGGATCTAATGCCCAGCCAGCTAAAATCATCGCATGTTTACGAATACCGTTGACACGCATTGCTTCATCTAATTCAATTAATGTTGTACGTACGATTTTTTGATCTGGCCAAGAAGCGCGTTGAATAACAGCTACTGGTGTATCATCAGCCCAGCCAGCATTTTGCAATTCTTTAACTATTTTTTTTGTTAACGTTGCGCTCAGGAATAATGCAATTGTACAGTGATGACTCGCTAAATCGCGTAGCTTTTCAAATTCTGGTACAGGTGTACGTCCTTCGGCACGTGTTAAAATAAGTGTTTGTGTTAAGTCAGGAATTGTTAATTCTGCTCCGATTGCCGCTGCGGAAGCGAAAACAGAGCTAACACCAGGAATAACCTCGTAGCCAATACCTTCTTTTTTTAATAGTGCCACCTGCTCCATGATTGCTCCATACATTGCAGGGTCTCCTGTATGCATACGAGCTACTACTTTCCCCGCATTGACACGATCTACCATGACCGCTACCATTTCCTCTAAATGCATACCTGCCGTACGAATAACCTCTGCATCTGGTCGTGCCTTTGCAATAAGGTCCTCACTTACTAAAGAATCTGTATACATAACAACGTCCGCTGTTTGTAGCATATGTAAGCCTTTAACTGTAATTAAATCTGGATCACCAGGACCAGCGCCGACAATATATATTTTCTTCATTATTTACGCACCACCATTAACGTTAAATATTCTAAATCTACACCATCTAGCTCACGCACATCCCAAATAATTTCCTCGTCAGATGTTACCTTTGTTACGACTGATGCCTTATCAAGTAAATCTAAGTCACGTAATACCTCAAGCATTAAATCAATTACCTTTGCTACTTTTATAAACACCACTGCATCGTGACTTTCAATCGCTTCACGCATTGCATCATAGTCATCATGGGCAGGTATAATAGCAACACGGTCATCGCCATCTGCCAGTGCAATTCCAAGTCGTGATGCTGAACCATTGAACGAAGAAATTCCAGGAACTGTTTGAATTTCAACTTCAGGGTGCATGTCCTGCATAAGCTTCATCATATGGATGAACGTACTATATAATAATGGGTCTCCTTCTGTTACGAATGCGACGTCCTTACCTTCTTTTAATTTTTCATAGACAAGTTCAACTGATTTCGTCCATTCGCGTTCTAATACAGCCTCATCCTTTGTCATTGGAAATACTAAGCCAAGCATATCTTTTTCCTCTGGGTTGATGTAGACATCTACGATACGATGTGCATAGCTTTTACTACCTTTTAGTTTTTTCGGATACGCAATAACGGGCGATTCCTGAATAACACGGAATGCCTTAACTGTAATTAACTCTGGATCGCCAGGACCTACGCCCAAGCCATATAAAATACCAAGATTACTCATGATTTTCTTCCTTTCGATATGCAGAAATAATGTAAATAGGATTTAATGGGACAAAACGCGTCATATCTAATATTGGTTTACTGCGCGCAAGCTGTGCCTGCAATATGTCCACAGCAAAGCCACAAGACTTAAACGCTTCGACTGCCTTATATAAATTTTCAATGGTTGCAGCATTCAATACAATACGACCATTTGGCTTTAAGCGTGTACAGCACAATTGTAATAACTCCACCATTTCTCCACCTGTACCGCCGATAAAAATCGCATCCGGATCAGGGAAGTTTTCAAGTCCTGCTGGCGCTTTACTATGAATAGCTGTAATATCTACACGGAACTTTTGCTGATTTTGCAGGCAATTTTCTAAATCAGGAGCGTTTTTCTCCACTGCAAATATTTGACCTTCTGGCGCAAGCTTGCCCGCCTCAATGGCCATTGAACCCGTACATGTACCAACGTCCCAAATGATGCTATCTTTTTGTAGCTGCATTGCTTGTAAACTTAAAACACGAATTTCTTTTTTCGTAATAAGCCCTTTGTCTGGCTTACGCTGTGAGAATTCTTCATCATCAATACCGAGTGCATAGCGTTTCGGTACTGAGGTTTGCTGTAGAATGACAACATTTAAAGGAGAAAAATTAGCCATTTCTAATTCATCAAGCGAATACCAACCGAATTTTTCATTTGTGCCTTGTAAATTTTCTGCAACAAATGCATTGTATTCTGTCATGCCAAAATGCTTTAAATAACGTGCCAGCGCATTTGGGTTATTCTCTTCATCTGTTAAAAGTGCAACTTTCTTTTTACCATCAATACGTTGGGCTAAGCCTTTCATGGAACGCCCATGAATACTTGTTACATAAGCATCTTGCCAGCTTTCCCCCATCTTCGAAAAAGCAAGTTGAACTGAGCTCATATATGGAAAAACCTCAATGTCTAGCTTCTTCGCTAAATAACCACCGATTCCGTAAAATAATGGATCACCAGATGCTAAGATTACTGTATTTCTTGATTCTGCAGATAATCTTTCAACAAGCGCTGAAAGACCACCTTTAATCAAAACTTTTTCACCAGTAAAGTTCGGGAAAAATTCTAGAACACGCTCCCCACCAACAAGTACCTCACAGTCTTCAATCCACTGCACATATTGCGGTAGCAAACTTTCTTGTCCGTTATCCCCGATCCCAATCAATTTCATCGATCGATGCAATGTCATCAGCCCTTCCTAATAATTGTCCCTGCATCGAATAGATCGATGTAGAAAGCGTTAAACCGCACTTAATGTGATGTAATGATGAATAACAGCAAGCTTCACATAAGTGGTTGAAGAATGCATCATAGCCCTTTTCCGCCATAATTTCTCCGACCTGTGAAGCAGTGTTTGCCTCTCGTACGTTTGTAACGGTTTCTTCATCCGCACCTATATCCACTGCTAATTGGGCTAAAAAGTTAAAATCAATAGGAGCACTTTTGGAGTGCACCATCATGACACCCTGTGCCACCTTCGAGAATTTCCCCATCATACCGACAAGTGATACTTGCTTCATACCAAGTCGCTTACAATGTTTTAATGTAAAGCCTACAAAATCGCCCATTTCTATAAACGCTTCCTCTGGCAAATGAGGGTACTGTGCCATCGCATACTTTTCACTTCGGCCGCCAGTCGTAACAACTAAATGCTCACAACCAGCCTCTTTTGCAACACTAATTGCTTGGACAATACTAGCCATATAAGCGGAACTCGAAAAAGGCACGACGGTTCCCCTTGTGCCTAAAATGGAGATGCCTCCAATAATACCAAGTCTCCCATTTAACGTTTTTTTAGCAATTTCCTCACCTTTAGGGACGGAAATAACTACGTTAACGCCTCGTTTAATTTGAAATTCATCAAGTACGCCTTGTACAGTACTATGAATCATCTTCCGTGGTACTGGATTGATAGCTGCTTCTCCAACAGGTACCGGTAAGCCAGGCTTTGTTACGCGCCCGACACCAATTCCACCGTCCAGATGAATGCCTGGTATATCCGACCAGCTTACTGTGCCGATAATGAGTGCTTTATGTGTTGCGTCCGGGTCATCACCAGCATCTTTAATCGTTTCACAGCTGACAGTATCATGCTGAAATGTACACTTTTCTATCGTAAAGGTCGCATCTCGCCCAATCGGCAAATGAATGGTACTAGTTTCTTGCTCTTCATTTGTAATTAAGGCAAGTAATGCGGCCTTCGTTACTGCAGTCGCACAGGCTCCCGTTGTATAACCGTGACGCATGTCCTTGGGATCCTTTTTAGGCTTCCGCTCCATTATTTTTTCGCCTGTTCATCCGCTAAAAGTGAGACAGCATTCAATGCGGCAACCGTCACTGTACTACCGCCTTTACGACCAACATTTGTAATATAAGGAATACCTTCTAGTTTTAAAAGCTCTTCCTTCGATTCCGCAGCTGATACAAAGCCAACTGGCATACCGATAATTAAATCTGGTTTCGCTAAGCCTTCTTTAATTAAACGAATTAATTCAAGCAATGCTGTTGGTGCATTCCCAATTGCATAAATGCCACCTTCATGTAATTTAGCAGCCTTTTGCATAGAAATAATCGCACGTGTCGTGTTTTGTTTTTTCGCCTCAATCGATACGTCTTCATCTGCAATGTAGCAGTGTAAATCGCCACCGTGCTTTTGGAAGCGTTTCTTCCCTGAACCACTTTCAATCATTTGCACATCTGCAATGACATGTCGACCAGCAAGGATTGATTTGATACCAGCTTCAATTGCTCCTGGTGTAATAATAACGCTACGGCCTAGTTCAAAGTCAGCAGAAGCATGAATGATACGGCGTACAATTTTCCACTCGTCTTCAGAGAAATTATGCTCGCCCATTTCCTCTGCAATAATAGAGAAACTGTAATCGTAAATTTTATCTGGGTCTACTGTTAATGGTTTGAAATCTGTTTTAAAGTCCATTTGTATTGCCTCCTAAAGTGTGTTTTGTACAGCTTGTAATACATCTTCAAATGTAGAATATTGCTGTCCGTATTTTATATTTGGTCTTGCAATTAAAATTGTTTCGATGCCACATGCAAGAGCAGCCTCTAGCTTTTCATCCACCGAACCAACTTTGCCGCTTTCTTTCGTAATCATCAATGTCACATCATATTGACGAAATAGGGCTTCATTTAATTCCTTTGAAAAAGGTCCCTGTATCGCAACAATATCTCTTTGTGCCACACCAAGTGCTTCGCATTTTTCCATATTATCGAGCCGAGGAAGCATACGTGCAATTACTCGTGTATTTTCTAAACCATGTAACACCTTTGTAAAAGTTGCTAGCGTTTTACTGCCCGTCGTTAGCATAATGACTCCTCGTTTTTCCGCTGCTAAATGGGCAGCCTCCTCATAATCTTTCACAACCGTAATTAGTGAATCGGCATAATGCTCATGTGCACGTTCATAGCGAATATACGGAACATTCGCTTGCTCAGCTGCCGCCATCGCATTTTTTGAAGCTTCTTCAGCAAATGGATGAGAGGCATCTACAACTAAACGGTACCCTCGCTCTGTGATAATCGTCGCCATTTCCTCCGCCGTTAATCGACCGACTAAATGAGGAAGGCCTACTTCTGCAAGGCTTGAAGCGGCTGATTCAGTAACGACCGTAGCTGTCACAGCATAACCCGCTGACTGTATTTCAAGTGCTAGATTCCTAGCATCGCTCGTCCCTGCTAACATGAAAATCATTTTACTGGCTCCTCTTCATGGTGGTGATGATGGTTATGGTCATGGTCATGGTCATGGTCGTGATCATGATCGTGGTGTAGGTGGCCATGGTCATGATCGTGGTCATGATGGTGATGATGATGCGCATGTCCATGCGCTGCCGCATAAGCACGATAATTTTCTAAATCTTGCATACCCGTTGATGTACCATTTACAGCTTGCTCAATGCGCTCTAATAGCACATTTTGTAAACGCTCATGATAGCCAAAATAGTTGGCAATTTGAATATCACAGTCAACATATTTTTCGTTAAATTGCTTACACATACCATTCATACGTTCCATTAGGATACCTGTGAATAAAAAGTACGGTAGCATAATGATTTTTTTAGCACCAAGTTTCACACAGCGCTCAATTCCTTCTTCAACACGTGGATCTGTAACACCCATAAAAGCGCTTTCCACATACTGAACCGGTAGTTTTTCCCATAATAGGCGTGTAATTTTATAAAAATCACCATTTGCATATGGGTCACTGCCGCCTCGTGCAATTAATAAAATGGCAGTATCCTGATGTTCTTCTTCAGCATTAAAGCCGATTTCTGCTAAACGGTCTTCTAAAATAGCGAATATTTCGTCATGGATACCGATTGTTTGTCCATAAGTGAACGTTATATTTGGATAATGCTCACGTGCATGTTCGATTTCTGCTGGAATATGTAGTTTTGAATGTCCAGCATGAAGAAGAATAATCGGAATTACATGCACCTCTGTAGCACCTTTCTTCACACAGTTCGTAATACCTTCTTCAATGTTTGGCGAAGCGAACTCTAAAAAACATGTTTCTACTAAAAAGCTATCATCAATGCGAGGTGTCATTTGCTCGATAAACGTGCGTACCTCATCATTTCCTGCAGCTAAACGGCTCCCGTGGCCGACAAATAAAATTGCTTTCATCTCATTACTCCTCACTAGTCGCCGCATGGAGCTGGCTCTACTTTTATTTTTGAAGACATATCCTGATACGTAAAATGTAGGATCTTTTTCACACGCTTGAAGTATTTAAACAAACGTTCATTTGGATGCGCATTTGCTTTATATTCTTCGATAATGTCGGTGATAAGTGGTATGAGCTGTTCAGGCTCTAGCCCCTCAACAACTGGCTGGGCCGCATGTGCTGTACGACCAACCGGCTTAGCACCAATAAAAACATCAAATTTACTTTTACGATAAACAATTCCAATATCATCGAATACCGCTCGATAACACGCCATACCGCAGCCGTTAAAGCCAATATTTAATGTTTTCGGTAACGACATACCACCGAGCTTTGCTTGAATCTCTTCCGCATACGGAATCGAATCGTACTTTTCTCCGTAACAGAAGTCACAAGCCTTTAACGATAACACGTCGCCAAGTGGTGCTAGTAAAAAGCCAACTTCACGAAGCTTTGCGGTAATCTCTTCAGGTTCAGACGTTGGAATTTTCAAATGAATTTGATGGTCAGGTGTATACTCCATCGTTCCTTCCTCACCAACTACCTCAGCTAACGTCATCATTTGTTGAGGAGTAAAAAACTTATTGGCTACTCCTGGACTAACAGCTAATTCAAAAACGGATTCGATTTTTTGTTGAACGAGCTTAGGTGTTACTTTCACAGCGCTCGTTCCCTTCACCATTGCAAGAGCAGCTGTCGCCAATTCAAGTGACGATTTTTTAGGCTTTGGTTGTGGTGTAATAGCTAAACTGGGCTTAATACGATTGGCATTAGGATCAGTCGCAAAATCATTACGCGCTGCTCCTGTTTCTTGATTCATTGCCCATGGTTCATTTTCTTCCTTAAGTCGTTGATGTGGTCGTAACGGTTGTTTTTCTTCACCGAGTGTATATTTACGCTGATAACCACGTGGTGTAATCATTTTATTGTCGTAGAAGAATGTTGTTGAATTCCCGATAATAACTGTAGTTAACATGCCGATATCATGTTCAAGCATTTCTGCTAAAGTCGTCATCGTAATTTCCTGACGGTCACGATACGCGCTTTTCACTAGTCCAACCGGCGTATCAGGTGAACGATATTCTAATAAAATTCGTTGTGCCTCAACGATTTGTCTCGTACGTCGCCCACTTTTGGGGTTATAAAGAGCAATAACAAAATCCGCCATTGCTGCCGCTTCTACTCGCTTTGCAATTAAATTCCAAGGCGTTAAGTGATCACTTAAACTAATGGTACAGGCGTCATGCATAATCGGAGCACCTAGTAAACTTGCACACGAATTAATAGCAGAAATACCTGGAACAATTTCTACCTCGACACCAGTTGCTTCCGTCCAACCTAGCTCGATTAAAACCTCATACACTAATCCTGCCATTCCATATACACCAGCATCACCGCTGGAAATAACCGATACAACACTTCCAGCCTCCGCTTGACGCACAGCTTCCTGTGCTCGCGAAACTTCCTCTGTCATACCAGTACTAATAATCGACTTTGCGCTAACTAAATCCTGAATAAGTTCAACATAAGTTTTATAGCCTATGATCATATCACTTTGTTGTAGTGCCTCCACAGCACGATTCGTAATATGTTTAAAATCTCCAGGCCCAAAGCCAACTACGAAAATCTTACCTTTTTGCGCCATTTTGTTACCCCTCTTTCACCTTTTCAATACCTTTTATGGCTGTTGTCTGTGCTGTACGTTGTAACGAACCTTCACGCAATGTAAAGACATGCTCATTATGTAACGATTCATGATTTAAATCTTGCACAAGTGCCTTCGCATGCTCCGTTGTCGGCACGCGATACCAATTCCCCTGAGGATAAGCAATGACAACACAAGCATCCTTACACCTACCATTACATCGAGTCCTCGTTGTATGTATTTCTTTATCAAGTGCCAGCAACTGTATTTCATCACGGATTGCCTGTGTAATGTCCTCCGCATCTTTTTTCATACAGCTACTACCATTACAAATAAAAAGATGTGTTTTCATCCCCTCTAAATTCCAAGTTGTCATAGTCGTTCTCCCCTCATTTGCTTTTAGGAAAAAGAAAAACCTTTACTCTAGACGAAGAGTAAAGGTTTAGTAGAAGCCAATTAAAAACGAATATATAAGGGTACTCGCTTTCGCTTCAACTTCTCCCTCCGAAAAGTTTGCATGCAGCATCACATAAGCAGGTTTCCTGACTTAAGCTTCTTTTTACTTTCGCACCTTCCCATTTTTTATATGGTGGCCTTTGCGATTTCATCAGCTATTACAGTAGCGGGGGCTGTATCGGATTTTCACCGAATTCCCTATTATCTTGAAAATATTCAAGCACTTATGGACGTTTTATATGAATTTAGTTTTAACTTCTTTCAGCAAGTATCCAAACATCCGCTGAAAGAAGTTAAAGCCTCCGGCGGATGTCACAAAATCGGAAAGGAGTTCAATAAAGGATGTTAGCCTAAGATCATCGCATCCATGCGATAACGGCTAACTGACCTGCATCACGCAGGCCTAAGCACAAAGCCGATTCCGGACGCAATTATGCGGCGGCATAATTGATTTTGATAAAACTGTTTCTATCATAGCTTATTTTTTTAAAATTTCAATATTTCTTTCTTAATTTGTGACATTTTTATTAATTATTTTTAGAAAAATGTGACATCCATTTTCTATTTATCCGAATTTTCGACATAGAGACTAAATTAAAAATTTTTTCACAAAAAGTATAGCATATTTATGGAAAACCATGTTACACTTTGTCGTGAAATCTCACAACTTCATCTTTTTTCGGTGCGAATTGTTCAGCATTTCGCTTAAAAGGGAAGCCGGTTCAAATCCGGCGCGGTCCCGCCACTGTACTAGGGAGTTTTATAGATAATGTCACTGTCCAAAGGATGGGAAGGCCTATAAAACGTTGAACTAAAGCCAGGAGACCTGCCGAAAAATATGTGATCGTTTCAACCTACGAGGATGGGTGTGCGGCTTAGCAGATTAGAACTTATTTACTTTTTTAGCTATGCACTTTTCCCCCAAAGGGAGAAGTGCTTTTTTTCATTCAGAAGAGACTCCATCTCAAGGTAGTAGATGAGTACAGATATGGTTCCAACTGGACCAAAACACCTACTGAATGAAAAAAACTCCGGCGGATGTCACGGATTTTGAAAGGAATGAATTGTGCTTGCACAATTCAAAATTCGGACGCAATTACGCCAAGGCGAAATTATATTGATCGCATACTAATTCGAATAATTTTAATGTGAGGAGGAGAGATTTTTGAAACTCTCAGGTTGGAAGCTTAGTTATTTCTTATTGGCATTTTTATTCGTGCCAGATCGTGCATTTGCGATGCATATTATGGAGGGCTTTTTGCCAATCGAATGGGCAATTTTTTGGTGGGTCGTATCAATTCCATTTATTATTTTAGGATTACGTTCTATTCGAAAAACAATTGATGAAAATCCTGAAACAAAAATGATATTAGGTCTTTCGGGTGCCTTTGCCTTTGTGCTATCAGCTTTAAAAATACCTTCTGTAACAGGAAGTTGCTCACACCCAACAGGAGTTGGGCTTGGGACAGTTCTTTTTGGACCATTAGCGATGAGTGTTATCGGGACAATCGTATTATTATTCCAAGCTTTACTTTTAGCTCATGGTGGACTTACAACTTTAGGTGCTAATGCCTTTTCTATGGCAATTGCTGGTCCTATTATTGCTTATTATGTTTTTAAGGGCTCTCAAAAAATGGGGTTATCATTTTCAGTAGCTGTATTCTTAGCAGCGATGCTTGGTGATTTAGGTACATATGTTGTCACTTCTGTACAATTAGCACTTGCCTTCCCTTCTGAGGTCGGAGGCTTTATGGCTTCATTCACAAAGTTTGCTGGTATTTTTGCATTAACGCAAATTCCTCTTGCTGTTAGTGAAGGAATTTTAACAGTGATCGTTATGAACTTCCTGAAAAAATACAATGTCAGTGAATTAAAAGCTTTACGTGTTTTTTCAGCAAAGGAGGCTCACTAACATGAAAAAAAACTTACTGCTCTTAGCAATTGTTGTGTTACTAGCAATCGTTCCCCTATTTATTCAAAAAGGTGCAGAATTCGGAGGTGCTGATGGCGAAGCGGAAGCAGCGATTAGTGAAATAGATGCAAGCTACGAGCCATGGTTTGAAAGCTTATGGGAGCCACCAAGTGGTGAAATTGAAAGCTTATTATTCGCACTACAAGCTGCTATTGGCGCTGGATTTATCGGCTATTTCATCGGCTTAATGCGCGGCAAACATAAAGAAGGTTAAACGCTATGTTACTCATTGATAAGTATGCTTATATGAACAAACTAGCGACTGTTCATCCGCTAGAAAAAATGACGTTATCCCTTGGACTACTTTTATTGTCGCTTATCATGAGAGATGAACGAATATCACTCATTACATTTATTGTGATGAGTGCTTTTATCATTTTAGGCGCAAAAATCCCTACAAAATATTATGCAAAATTACTATTGCTACCTGGATTCTTTTTACTATCAAGTTTAGTATCAATTTTAATTTCTATAACCCAATCAACTAGCACGCTACCAACGCACATTTGGTCATTTTCACTTAATAGTTGGACGATTTTTATCGGCAGTGCGAGCCTCGTGACAGCACAACAGCTTTTTTTCATCGTTCTTGGCAGTATCAGCTGTTTGTATTTTTTAATTCTTACGACTTCAGTCCAATCTATTTGTTACGTCCTACGACAATGGCGACTTCCTACTCTATTTGTAGAGTTAGTAGAGCTAACGTATCGGTTTATTTTTATCTTTTTAGACAGTATGCAAAAAATTCATCTTGCCCAGCAGGCTCGTCTAGGATACAGCTCCCCTATGCAGTGGCTTCGTTCAGTATCAATGCTGATTGCAGCATTACTTGCTGAGATGTTCCAACGAAGTCGTGAGTTAAACAATGCGATGGAAGCACGTGGTGGCGAAACTGTCTATTGGCAGGAGAATGTTCCCTATAGCATGAAAAACTGGCTAGGTATTTCTGCTATTTTTATACTCCTCATCATTTATGGAGGTTTTTTCCGATGATAGACTTATATTTTGAATTAACACATTTATCCTACGCTTATGCAGATGGAACTCATGCCTTAACAGATATTACACTTCAGATTCCTAAGGGGAAAAAAATCGCTTTACTTGGTCATAATGGGGCTGGAAAATCAACATTATTTCAACACCTGAATGGAATTTTGAAACCTACTGCTGGAAGTATATCATTTTGTGGCAAAGAACTTAATTATAGTAGAAAAGCATTAAAAGAATTACGTCAACAGGTTGGTATTGTATTTCAGGATGCTGACAACCAGCTTTTTTCTGGTACAGTGAAGCAAGATATTGCATTCGGACCATTAAATCTTGGCTGGACAACTGAAAAAATTGAAGAAAAAATTACATGGGCTGTCGCTCAAACCGAAGTTGAAGCATTGTTAGATAAACCCATACATTTTTTAAGTGTTGGACAGAAAAAACGTGTCGCTATGGCAGGAGTACTTGCAATGGAACCATCCATTTTATTATTAGATGAACCGACAGCTGGACTAGATAATTATTATAGTGCACAAGTTTTACAGTATTTAGCTACGTTAGAGAACGGTGAAAGAACAATTTTACTTGCAACCCATGATATCCCATTAGCCTATGAATGGGCAGATCAAATAATCGTGATGGAAGCTGGGAGAATTATTTATAATGGGGATCCAGTTGAAATGTTCTATCAAGCGGATCTACTTGAGAAAGCTCATCTTGAACGCCCATGGGTCTTTGAAATGGCCATTGCCTTACAAAATAAAAATCTATTTGAGAAAAACATCAAAATGCCTCGTTCGAAGGAAGATTTACACAAACTTATTGAGCAGCTGTAAGACAATTTTTGGCCCTAGTTGATACTTTTCAATTGTGACTGAACCATCTCCTACGCTAATTTCACAAAGCTGAAGAATGGTAGAAATTGCCTGTATTATCTCCCTTCTACATATTTTTATCATCTGTAAAATATAATGGAAAAATATAGAATGGTACACTTGGGAATATATATAATAATTTACGAAACTTTTCTATTACTCATTCGTATTAGTATAGATGACCCAAATATTTAAGACATCTAAGGAGGGAAAACAGTTGAAGAACTGGAAGAAGAATTCAATCGCTTTAGTAGCATCTGCAGCACTAATGGTTCCTACTACCTCTGCCTTCGCTGAAGCACCACAAAAAACAGCAAAGAACCAAGAGTTAGTGAAACTAGCTAGCAATAAGGAACAAACATTCAAAAATCAAAAAGAATGGATTAGTAAGGACACTATTATCGTCAAGCATTCCAATCTTGATAAGAATGTGCACAAAAAAATTGGCGCAAAAGTGATCCGCTCTATTCCTTCACTAGGTTACGATGTTATCCAACTTAACAAAGGAACAAATTTAGAAAAAGCAGTTTCATATTATGCTAAGCAAAAAGGGGTTAAAAGTGTATCCCCAAGCTATGTGTATCATTCCTTTGGTACAGAAGCAGATCCAAAGAAACAGGACATGTACCATTTAAGTCTACTTCAAATTGATAAAGCACTGGAATTAGCAGGCGACAAAGATGTAAAAGTAGCCGTTATCGATGCTGGTGTAGATTTTAAACATCCTGATTTAAAATCTCAAGTGCTTCCACCATATAATGCAGCAGCACCTGCCAATACTTCTTATCCTAGTGAGCACGGAACACATGTAGCAGGAATTATTGGTGCGACAAAAGATAATGGTCTTGGAGGACATGGGATTAATCCAAAAGCTAAGCTACTTCCAATTGATGTATTCAACGGGAAAATTGGCGCTAATGATTTCGTCATTGCACAAGGAATACTTTACGCGATCGATCAAGGCGCTGATGTTATCAATATGAGCCTTGGTGGCTATGGAGAATCTCCTTTAATGCAGGAAGCCGTTCAGAAAGCGATCGATAAAGGTATTACCATCGTAGCTGCTGCTGGAAATGAATCGACAGATAATTACTCCTTCCCTGCTTCTTATGAAGGCGTTATTAGTGTAGGCTCTACGAATGATAGAAACAAACTATCAAGCTATTCAAACTATGGTCCATCAGTTGATCTAGTAGCTCCAGGTGAAGAGGTTTATAGTACAGTTCATGATGATAAAAAAGGATCATCCTTTGTAAAAATGAGTGGAACATCGATGGCATCTCCTGTTGTTGCAGGTGTGGCATCCCTACTAAAATCAAAATATCCAGATTTAAAGCCTTATGAAATAGAAGCTATTCTCGAAATGACTGCTAAGGATTTAGGTGACAAGGGCTATGATCTTACGTATGGACATGGCCTTGTAGATCCTGTGAAAGCTTTACAGTTTAATATTAATAATCTACCTAAACAGTATTCAGAAACAAAAGAAGAACGTCTGAAAAATGCAAAAGTTCTTAAAAAGGATACTGTAAATACTGAAAAAGGTGAATTCAAGCAGCCGGACGAAAAGAAATGGTACAAGGTTGATCTAGACGCAAATGAATATGCTCAACTGACATTAAAAGGTGCAAACAAATATGATTATGCATTTGATTTGTACTTCTACCCTGAAGGTCACACCGAAGAAGTTGAACCAATTAATGTCAATGATGTTCGTGTAGGCAAGCAAGAAGGATACCTATATAAAGCAGATCAAAAAGGAACTCTACTTATTGGAGTTAAGGATCACAATGGTAGCTATAGCTTAAAGGGCGAGTCTAACTACACCTTCACAGCTCAAACGACTAGTAAATTACCAATTGATTCATTAGATAAGGATCATATGGAGAAGATTGAAAAATTCCCATTCAGTACAGCGGGGAAAAACTATACCCTACTTTCTGAAGATCATCTGGGTGACCAAGATTATTTTACATTTTCAGTGAATGAACCAACTACATTGAAATTTGATTTATCTGGTATTCCAGGTGTTACAGCATCCATGGAGCTTTATCGAAAAGAAGACTTAGTTCATGTACCGACAGAGGAAGGCGATGCTGAAGGATTAGATGAGGCATTCCCAATCCGAGCATCTTATGGTATGGATAAAGGCGATGGAGTAAACTTAGTTGTCGATGCTATGCCAGATGAAGAGTATGTAATAAGCGTATCTAATAAAAACAGTATCAAGTTTTCACTTGATATGTTCTTTAGCGGCGGTATTAAAACTGAAGAAACTATTAGTGAATCAATCATTCCTTACACATTAAAAGGTGAAGTCGTAACCCTTCCTAAAGATGAAGACGGCCTTTCAATAAATGGAGGAATGCCAGAAAACAACGTACAAAAGGATATTTTACCTTTAACTGAATATAATACAAAAAAACTTAATCAACTAAATGATTTTATGGATATGTTCATGAATCCAGGTGGTATGGAACAACCGGAAAACGTTGACCAAATTATGGACCAAGCGATTCGTTTTGAAGTAGGTCAAGACCAAAAAGCATACTTCCAAACTGAAGATGATGAAGATTACTTCACATTTACTGCTAAAGAAGATGCCATATATGGTATCCAAATTCAAAAAGGTATGAACCAATCACCGGCTGGTACTATATTTGAATATGATGAGGAAACAAAAGGATTAATCCCAGTTTCTTCTTTAACTAATGATATGGGGCTACTTAGTTTAATTCTTGGATCAGCAAGTGATTCAAACGATGCTAAGACAATTGCATTGAAAAAGGACAAAACCTATGTTGTAAAAGTAATGAATCTTGGTGACCGTTCCGCTGAACCATATACACTTAAAACAAGTAAAATGGCAGCTATTCCAGAAGACGATAATAGAAATAATAATTCACCAATAGCGGCTAAAACGATTCGACCAGGTGTCACTAACAAAGATCATCTTATTTATCAAGATGATACTGATTTCTACTACTATAAACAAAAGGGCAAAGATGAAGTCATGAGTCTTCTTGTTTCTTCTGTACCATTTACGAAAGAACAATTAGATCAATTACCTAAAGAACTTCAAAAAGACCTTAAGTTTACAGGCTCCATTATTGAAGATACAAATGGTAATATGGAAATCGATCCAGAAGAAATGGCAACAGAAATTCCATTTGGACAAGCTGAAGACATCCTTCAATTACTACTTGGTCTTGGAGGAACAACAGATGTGAATACTTCTTTTAAAGCCAAAAAAGAACACGGTTATTTTATTGTTCTAAACGGAAGTAATGTTGGACAAGTATCAATCCAACCATATACGTTAACTTTGTTTGATCATAAAAATGTAGATGAAGATGCAGATTCCAAGTTAGTTAACGGTATACCTACAAAACCAACTGTACTTACGAAAAAAGACGCTAAATGGGTAGCTACTCAATATCTAAATGCCGGTGTTCCATTTGGCGATAAAGACTATTTTGAATTTAAAAACGACAGCAAACGCGATGTGTACTTCTCTCTTCAAACAGAGAAAGCACTAGATGGCGTCATCCGTATTATTGATGCAAAAGGAAAAACAGTAGAAACATTAGATCTTTACGGAGCTGGAGATGCTGAAATAGGTACAGTCGAACTGGATAAAGGAACTTACTATATTGAAGTAAGTGAATATTACGGCAAAGCTAGTACTCAACCATATACACTTGAAATCAAATAAGATTTAAATCCCCTTGGACTGAAAAAATGAACTTAGTAATAGAATCGAATTTTCGGTTGAAGGTAGAGTTAAAGGATTATCCCCTAGATGATGAAAATCTAGGGGATTTTTTTAATTTCTATAAAATGATCCTTGAGATGAAAAATGTTGGGGAATAAAAAATTGTATCCTCATTATTTTAAATGGATTGGAAGATCAGGATACTGTAAAAGGCATTTTAATTGGCAATAGCATTTCAAAATACTATGAAACTGACATATAAAAGATGGTATTACTCCCCTCACTTCCGGTTGGGAATTCGCTATTAGTTAAGCAGAGTATTTTTGATTATGCGCTTAAAAAAGACACCTGCTACGGTGCCTTTTGGAATGAGACTAGTATTGGATTTTGAGAGTATCCCCATCGACATAAACTCCCTCGGAACGGGAAATCGGCAGCTTTTGTTCTGCTGAGAAGCCGATCGTTTCTCCATCCCTTAAAGTGACATTCTCTTCTACAATATATCCGGAAATCGCAATTAAAAAATCACGCAGCTCGGCAGGAGATTCTTGACTGTCCAGAATTTCAATTTCATCCTTGCCAAAGGCTTTTAACCCATTGGTATAGCCATCTACCCCTGTTTCCGTTCCGACCAGGCCGAAATAAACCAGATTCAGTAAAGGGAACATGTCGTCATCCTTCATGACTTCAGCCATATCCAGATAAAGTTCAGGCTGAAATACGGTGCCGCATGTATAGATTCCTATTGCGTTAGGTAGCTTTAAGCAACTGGCCGCCAGCTTGGTGTATAGCCTGCCGCTGTCCAGCGGGGAGCCGGAGCGGGTAAATGCAGCCAGGATGATTTGAGCTACATGCGTTTGAGTGACCTCCACTGCTTCCTTCCACAGGTAGTTTCCCTGTGCATAATGCTCAGCCTCACCATCTGGTATGGGAGCATCGACAAAACTAACCGCTAACATGCAGTCGTCCACTTCAAAGACCAGGGTTCCTTCATTTGTTTCTTCGGCGTTTTCCTCATCCGCTGCCGACGAGCAGGAAATGTTCCAATCATTCAAAAGGTTGGCTTTTATCTGATTAATATCGCATTCTGCAGAGTTAAGCAGAACGAATCCGTTAAAAATACCAGATCCATTGTCTTGCGTTTCCGACTCGTCCTCCATGGATTGGGTAGCCTCATATGCTGCAGCCTGCTGCATCCAGTATTCTCGGATTAATTCTACCATCTTTACAGCTTCATGCTCTGCAGTCGCAGGGTCATAGGGTTGCATCTCGCTGAATATATGGCCGCAATGCTCAGTATCAGACGGGTCCTCATAACCTCCACATACGCCAAGGAGCCATTTTCCGAACAATGATTTTTTATACCTGAAAATGTAGTAGTGCATATCATGTAAATCAAATTCTCCTGCAATTTCTATTTTCTTGGGTTCTTGCCCAAGTTCGTGTTCATCTGCTAGCCAGTCGATCATTGATTGCATTGCTGCTTGTTGTTGATTTGTCATTAATTTCTCTCCTTTATAAATGTATTATTCTACCATTATTATACCAACTTTTATGTAAAGAAAAAGTGAAGCAAGAATTATTCCTCTTATGATAGATTATTCCTATTTCTAATATAGGAAGTCGATCATCAAGTATTGAGTGCTAGGATGAGTAGCAATATAATCTCGACTTTTTGATCATAAAAAAAATCCTCCATTCAATCTAACAGGTAGATAATTTCAGTACTGTAAACACGTAATTTTCAGGGTAATAAAAAAGGGATTCTGTGTCAGTGACAGAATCCCTAATTTTTCGATAACCTATTTTCAATGGTTTGCATTTGTAGTCGAAATAGTAAATTTTTGTAGATATTCAGAACTAAGACTATATGAAATAATTTTCTCCTTGCACTTCTTGACTACATCAACGTGATTGTCGTAACTAAAAACAAAGAAATTAACATCTTTTTTGCCTCTTTTTACGGTGATGACAAATGGAGTAACATTTGTCTCTGGCTGTAAAAATAATTTTTCATTACCTGGGAATATATAGTGTTTTTTTAAAAATGAAGCTTCATTAAAATAGTCTGTAAATCTATTTTTTTCTTCCTCTTCTAAATTATTTCCATTAAAAGTTACAGTAACATCTTTTGAATCAAGTTTTTTATGAAGTTCAAATTTACTTACCCCCCATGCCACAGCTATACTGGGAGGGCTCATTAACAATTTAATAATAGATCCAATCACTACCGTAATAATCAAACCTGTTGTCATACCATACCAACTCTTTCAAAAATATTATCATTTTAGTATCATTTACTATATTACTATATTATTACCTACATTGCACATTGTTTCATAAAAAATCAGGTGTGTTGACTAACCATTTTTATACATCCAATTAATTCGAAGAGGCTGATTTCCGCTACGGGCTACTCGCTTTGTTGCTGTCGCTTCGCTTTCGCACA